>DATIQS010000470.1:0-3615 GCA_035470605.1 Fibrobacteraceae bacterium | reverse complement strand
GTGCCGGTTATAAAGTTCCACCATAATCGTGGGGTCGGTATCCGGGACCAATGAGTCATAAAAGCCGATGGCGTTACTGATATCATGATTGCCAGACATGAGCATCCAAGGGGCAAGCTCGCCGGCACTATTCCGCAAAGTGCAGCCATCTAGATAGTCGGAAGCAAATTGAGCCCAAGAGTCCGCAGCACTTTGAACCCAATCTCCATCCACTTTCTGAGAACGGTTACCAATATCCCCCCCCATGACCAAAAAATCCATCGAGCCAACCGTATCCCCCTCCTTGACCCCTTCATCGTTGGGAAAAACAGTTGCCGAAAGGGTATTCATTTTTTCAATCATCGCCAGGTTCACCAAATGGGAACTCACCTTCTTCTCATTGCGGAAAACCCGTTTAAGCCCGTAATGGGGATCTGCGGTAAAAACAAACTGGACGACACGCCCAGAGGAAGAACTGGACTTTTTTGTGGAAGAAGATGACTTGAAAAACGAGGAAGAACTTTCGTCTTCCGAATTCGTTCCCCCTCCACAGGATAGGGGCACCAACCCAAAAATCAGGCAAATACGCGGTAAGATCAAAATTTTGTTCACGGAAGGAAATTAGAAAAAGGCTTGAAAATGGGAAAGCGATTCCCTCTTTGATTGGGTGGACGATCATGTCCACGAAAAAGTTTTTTCCGATTTTTTTCTACCTCTTGCAGATATAGATATAGAGTACTCTCTCCATAACAATCGGATCTCTGATGAAAACAAAACTCTTTTTATACACATTAGTGGGGTTACTGAGTTTGACCTCTGCTGCGGACAATCGCCTGACCATCAACGGGAATTCCCTGTTTATGAACGGCATGAACCTCGCTTGGAATAATTTTGGCAACGACTTCGCCGATGTTGCTATCGACGAGAATGCAATGACAGAGGCTATTCAAAAAATCCGCGATGCCGGAGGCAACTCAATCCGCGTCTGGATGTTTACCAACAGCGTCAATTCGCCCAAATTTGATGAGACAACCGGTTTGGTCTCCGGTTTAGGAGACTATACCATTGCGAACACCCAGACACTACTGAATATTGCGGACTCTAATGGTGTGGTAGTTTCCCTTTGCCTGTTCAGCTTTGATATGATGGATAGTAACGCGACATCCGTGATCAGCGAAAACATCAAAATGCTCACCACGGATTCTGGCACCACTGCGTTCATCAACAATGCACTGATTCCCCTAGTGGACAGTGTCGGCGACCATCCCTCCATCATGTCTTGGGAGATTTTCAACGAGCCCGAAGGAATGATTCGTGAGCTTTACACGAGTCCCTATTGGGGCGGTTGGGCGGACTCTTGTGTCAACTATTCCAACGTTCTAACCGTGGACGCCGTGCAAAAATTCACTAACAAGGTAGCGGCGGCCATTCACAACCACACGACCGCATTGGTCTCCAGTAGCATTACCAATATGACCATGCGCAAATTCTGGCTAGACGACTCCTTGATTGCCGCTGGGGGCGAATCCAATGGTACTCTGGACTTTTTCCAAGTCCATTACTATCCCAACTATGGTGTAGACTCTACCTCCCCCTTTACCCATAGCGCCGACTCCTGGGGAATCGATAAGCCCATTGTCATTGGCGAATTCCCGGCCAGTTCCTGGGACTGTTCCAATGGTTCAGAGACGATCAGCGAAGCCTATCAGGCCTTGTATGACAGCGGTTACGCTGGAGCTTTGTCTTGGGCCTATGGCGGTGACGCCAGTACATCTAATGGCTGCTCCTGGACTGGAAACTACGACACGGCTGCCGTAGGCATGGCCGCCCTGTACGCCAAGGACTCCGCAGCCATCTGGATCCGTGACGTCACCCGTGCTTCATCCAGCGGAAATGGAGTGATGGAGGTTGACCTCACCGATCTCGCCTACAACGAGTACCCCGAGATCTATTCCAACAAAACCATGGATCTCTCCGACTATAGCGAATTTTGCTTTGATATGAAGGTGATCAACCGAACCCAGGGCTATCCCAAATTCACTCCGGTGTTTAAGGACACCTCCTGGACCTGGACCTCCTCTGGAATCTGGACGGCGGACAAGGAGGACTCCACCTGGTCCACCTATTGCTACACCATCGACGATTATGATTGGTCCATCACCAAGCATCTGGTTAAGCAGTTCGACATTCAACTGATGGCGAACGACTCCACCAGCAATTTTACTGGTACTCTACTCTTTGACAATATTCGTGTGGACGACAGCGTGCTGTGGGACTTTGATGATGGCTACAACATGTGGAAAATCTACACGGAGAGCACCTCTTTGGCTGGGAAAATCAGCGTCTCCTCCCTTTTTGTGTCGGAAGAAGCACCGTCTCCCACCCTCGCCTCCACCACTAACGCCAATTTGCAGATGTCCCTGGCGGGGAATCAATTACAAATCCAGGGTTCGGCGGGAAAACCTATACAACTACGCCTGTTGGATTTGCAAGGCCGAACCACGGGGCTCTTTCACTCAAATACAGGATTTTTGAATATCCATCTGGATCAACAGAGCCAAGGCGTCCATATGGCCCTGGTAACTCAAGGCAACCAGCGTCTGAGCCGGATCGTGTCTATTCAGTAAATCTTTGCACCCCGGTGTTGCATACAAGTTAGCAACCAGAGTCAAAACTCGAGTATCGGCATAGGGGCGCGGAATCGCGATTCCACGATCCCCTACCACACTACCTTTGTCAGAAACGATGGCTATCCATTCATCAACTTTCGGGGATACTTTGGGCGTCTCCGCCAGACTCAAGTATTTTTTTCAGCCAAGCAGGTAACATCCTAGTTCTTTCACGACATTTTGGATGCTTCGACCTCCGTTGCATCCGGTTCATTGCTTGAGGAGCCACGCGCAGTGTCACCGGGCCCTTGGTTCCAAACCACATCGGCCACTCCTCTGTCACGAATCCTCATGCGACACGAATCGTCTGATGAGCGCTGCGGCCTATAGCTGTTAGGCGATAAAGTTGGATCGATTCTTGGTTGCAGGACTTGTAGTAGGCGCTTGTTGTATGGACGTCTACGGCAATGAGCCTCCGAAGCCCTTTCGTTCTCTCCTTTCTTCGTTCGGACCTTCCTCTTACGACTCTACTGCCTTTGCTGATTTCCTGCTACGCCAAGAGTCTTCGAGTATAAGGCAGGAGTTCCCCGGGTAAAAGCGCAGCTCTTCCTTACACGGACGCCAGGCGCGCCAAAAAAAAGGCCCCCCGAAGGAGGCCTGTAAAAGACATTTCAAAGCTTAGGCTTTGGCGTTGTCGAGCAACACCTGAAGCGTTGCCTTGGCAGACTGTGCAATGGGGGTACCAGGCCCAAACACCGCCGCCACACCAGACTTATAGAGGAAATCGTAGTCCTGCGCAGGGATCACACCACCCGCCACAACGATGATGTCCTCACGGCCCAACTTTTTCAGCTCCGCGATGACAGCGGGGATCAGGGTTTTGTGACCGGCAGCAAGGGAACTCACCCCCACGATATGTACATCGTTTTCAACAGCCTGCTTGGCGGACTCCGCGGGAGTCTGGAAGAGAGGGCCAATATCCACATCAAAGCCCATGTCAGCATAGGAGGTCGCGATCACCTTAGCG
>DATIQS010000469.1:0-4328 GCA_035470605.1 Fibrobacteraceae bacterium | reverse complement strand
TTTTCCCGTCCGAAAAACACATCCTTCCGATCGGGCCGGATGGGATCTCCCGTAACATAGGGACTGCATTCATCGGCTTTCCAGGGGCGTTCGTCTGCCTTGAGTCCGCTCGGAATCGCGAGGTTCACCGCCCCGGAAATTTCCTTGCCCTGCATAGCCTGCACTCTCCATTCGACTAGCAGATTTTGCCCGGACAGAGAAAGGAGATCCGCATTCCATTCCAGAAGATCCAGTAGTTCCTCTTTCCCTTCCGGGAAATAAGGGTAGGTCAGATCCACGCTTCGACTCGGGAATCTCAGGGTGATTTGCATGCTGCGCATAGGCATGGGCGTTTTGTTATACAAGCGCAGTCCGATTCCCTGAGGGGTTTGCAAAAGTTCCACCTGAGGATCTATCCAGCGATCGAGTTCATCACAAAGTCGCACGAGCAACATCCCCAGAGCTTCTGTGAATTTTCCCAGTTCTCCCTGGAAATGCTGCGGAATTTCGCTACAGACCGTTTTCCATTTTTCCTGCACGGTGGTGAGAACGGTCAGCAGCGCGGCACTGCGTGGAATCTTTCCCACTTCGGTGGCCAGATTCAGAATCGACTGTGCTTTCTGGAACCAGGAGCGCAGTTCCTCCTGCTCGATTTGCGTTGTCTGGATTTCCCTGGCCTCCAGAGACACGGTTTGCAAGGTTTGCTGTGCTTCCTGAAACGCCGTATTTTGCATACGGGATTGATTACGACGCGCCCAGGCCAGCACAGGATTGCGTCCCTCCCCCGACAGCAGATAATCCAGGCATTCCAGGACCGTCATCTGCTTTTCCCGGACCATGGCCAATACCTGCCCCTGCAAGGGGAGCGAAGGAACAGGAATCCGCAACTGTTGCAAATCCCGGATGGAAATGCGCGGCACCGTACTGCTACTGGCCTTTTCCGACCAGGCTTGACGAATTTCTGGTGACCCCAGATAAGTTGCCAGGAAATACGGGTCCAGATCCATCCGGCTCAATTGAAGCACATATAATGCAGAAGAAGCGAGTCCCCCTGTGGCACCATTGGCTACGACGGCAGTCTTTCCCAAGGTTCCCAGTCCAGAAACCAGAATGTTCCCGGCTCGCAATCGACTTTTATTTGTAATGTGGCTGAACGCCTTCTCTGTCAGCCAGCGATTGGGACGTGACAATTTTCCGTTCTCAATATCCCCAATCCGAAAATAAGGTACCGGATGATCCGTCTCTGGCTTGTCTGACAAATCATGGGCCGGTATCACTGGCCCAAGCGAGACTGTCGCCAGATCGGACAAGGGAAATAATTGCAACTGACTGTGACTCTCAAAGCGTGCCAGAGGATCCAGTTGCAGAGGGACCGAGCGATTCACCCATTCGACGTTTTGTTCCAACAAATCTGACGACAGAACTTCCGCTGTGTTGGGTGGCAGATTCCCATTATGCAACTGTTCCGCCAAATCAGTAAGATCCTGGAGTTTTGAACAGTGCACAAAACGCGTAATGCCAGCAGAGACGCCTTTGCGTAGCACCACCACCGCCGTTCGGATTTGGGCCGCCGGGGCAAATGTCCCGGGAGGGAGTTGGATGACCCATTCCAGTCCATGACTCTTGAGAATCCATTCACGGATTTTCCGTTCCTGGCCCCGGCTGATCAGGAAGCCCATGGGCAGACAACAGACCACACAGCCTTCGCGTTTTACGGACTGTAAACACCTCTGCAAGTAAGCGGATTCCGATTTTCTGGCAGGAACGGGGAGATACGAGACCCAGGAATCCTGCAGAGACATGCCCCAGGGCGGTGTACACAAAGCCACGTCGTAGATACTTTGTACTTCCTGCTCCAGGCCATTGCCACAGGCCAAATGGAGTTCACCCCGATATTGGAGAGTCAACGCAGTAAAAGCGACCAGAAAACGCACCGGAGACAACTCGGAGCCGGCCAGAAGTTCCGGCGAATGCGGCAACGCCGCCTCAAAGGATTCCCCCAACCGGAAGAAGGGATCAAACAGACTTTGCCGGGCGCGAACTTGTGCCATGCTGACCATGAACCTGGCTAACTCCACAGGGGTCCCCATTTCCTGCGGATTTGCCTGTAATGCCAAAAGGAACAACGCCTTCCCCAAGTCTGCCTGCTGTTCCCGGGTTTCAAAGGGAAGGGCTTCCAGCGATAAAAACAGTTCCCTGGCCGATGGCCCGCGCAACTGCGTTTCGCGAAAAACGAGCAATGTGGTTTCCAGAGCCTCTCCCAGGCCATTATCGATGCTTAAAAATGGAGACGAAAGAGACCTCGCCAGTGTCAGCCAATTCGCGGAAGGATCAGTGGCCCAGGTTCGCCACTGCAATTCACGAGGCAAACGGGTAGAATAGGCCTCTCCCTCAAACAGAGCCACTGCTTCGGCCTCGGCATCCTGGAAGTCCACCCAGCGCAACAGCAGCAGCGACGCGAGCAATACAGGTATCTCCTCGCGGGAGATTCCGGCTTGCCGGAGAATTTCAATGGAGCGAGTCAGGGGCATGGTTTAATCCATAAAAGGTCGGATGCGTTCACGAATCCAGTCATCGGGATTCTGGTTCACTGGGATTTCCAACGGGAACCCGCTTACACTCATAATTTTAGAGGTCAACTCGACTTTCAGTACAGGGAGTTCAGATAAAGATTCCATCTGGAAATGGAATAAGGAACTTTTCTCTTTAATCAGCCGACGCGCCAAGCTGTTTGGCTCTTCTGGGCTCCCTTTCTTTTCATTACTTAAAATCGGACCAACTGCCGCAAGGAGATAATTACAAAGTTCACCGGTTTCATCGAGCGCAACCGTTTCCCCGGCAAAGCGAAGCCCTGCGATAAAATCCTTATAGTTGCCTTCAATTGCCGAGGTCTCCTGGCTTTGGATAAACTCGCTTTCAGCTACTGCTGCCGTGGGTTTGGCTCCCTCGGATTTGGCTTGCGAAGACAAATAATACTGCTCAATCGCCCCCTTACGCAGGAAAAAGCATCCGGCAACATTCAGCACATCCAACAACGCGATAAGGCGAGACTGTAAGCCACTCCAGTCACAATTTTTCGGCCAGTCCGTAAAGGATTGCTTCTGCAATAAAGGGGCAAAGAGGCCGCGCCGCTGATCCTTGTCTTCGCAGTTTATCTGGGGGCACCCCGGATGATGACAGACCAGCGTGTATAACGATGACCAGTTACTTTTCACCGCCTGGCAGAAATCACTATACACCTCGTGAAGAAATTCATTCAAATTGGAATGCCCCATTCCCTGAGCATTATGGATGGCTTCGGGATTCTCCGCAAAGCATTTGGCAAGGTCCTCAGAATCCGTAAAGGCATCGGCATCCAGAATCGACACGGGCCGTTTTCCCATGAGCCGGAACAGTTTGCAGACGGCAGCGGTTTCGCCTTTGCCAATAATCGGAACGATCTGGGTTCCTGCCGGCTCCAGAAAAATCTCGCACTTCTGATCCAGCGCTTTGGCTAGAATCATATCACTCGGGCCTTCGACCAGAAGCACCTGTTTGGCAAAAAACGCATTTTTATGCTCCTGCCCCAGACGCGCCACCAGTTCTTTGACCTTTCCCGCCTTGAGTTCTCCGGCATTTGGATCAATTTGCACCGGAGCTTCGCGGATATTCTGGCAGAAAATGAAATTACAGAGATCCGCAGGCCTTTTTACATCAATCATGATGGATGAATGGGTCGCGATAATCACGACTTTTTTTCCAGGAATGGCCGGATCTCCTGTAGCCCGTTTAATTTCCTGAAGCACAAAGGCCTGTAATTGGGGATGCAGGGAGACTTCGGGCTCATCGAGCAGAAGAAACCCGACTTCATCATCGTAAAGCGCCGCCAGAATGGACACGAGGTGCAACAGACCACTCGCCTCCTGAGCCGAAGAGTAGCGCTCCTGTACATTGCCTTCCGGTGCAAAAAAGACTTTGAGTTGCCCGCCATCCCACTCCAGAAAAACATCGCGATGGAAAAGCTTTCGTAGCCGCTCGCTGACTTTGATCTGAATATCGGGACGAACATCCAGGGTAAAAAAATCGCCCATCGCAGATTCACTCTGAAGGCGAGTTTGTGCATAATGCTTTTGGCCAATTACGGCATCTTGATAAGATGGTCTGCCACCATTTTGGCCATAAATATCAGAGCGGAATCCTTCAAGACCAGCCAATCGACCTGCAGAAATATATCGAACCTTCTTTGGGTTCGCATGCGGCTGTAGTCCCTTTTTTAAGGATCGCAGCAGTTGCGTTTTTCCAGAACCATTGGGCCCAACCAGAGTCGTCAAAGGTCCACGAAGGGTCACCTGATAAGGGGAAAAACTTTT
>DATIQS010000468.1:0-4642 GCA_035470605.1 Fibrobacteraceae bacterium | reverse complement strand
ATCCCCTTCATCCAATTGAATGGCATTAATTCCCGCACGGCGAGGGCGATTAAAAAGAGCGAGGGCCATCTTGTTAATCGTGCCCTGACGAGTGACCATCATCAGGCAATAGCCTTCCACATATTTACGAACCGGTACGATAGCAGAGACGCGTTCATTTTCCTGCAACTCCAGGAAATTGATAATAGGACGTCCCTTCCCTGTGCGCTGGCCTTCGGGAAGCTTGTACACCTTGGTCCAATGCATTCGTCCTTGATTCGTGAAAATCAAAAGGGTGCTATGCGTAGATGCGGTAAAGAGGGTTTCGATTCGATCGTCGTCCTTGAGCGACGCGCCCTGAACGCCCTTTCCTCCACGGCCCTGAGTTTTAAATGTATCGATTGAGACCCGACGGATATAACCTTCTCGGGTCAGGGTGATGACCTGCTCCTCATCTGGGATGAGGTCCTCTATTTCAAAATCAGCGGAACTATCCTCAATGTCAGTACGGCGTTCGTCCCCATATTTGGCCACAATCTCATCGAGGCGTTGTTGTACGATGGCCATGCGGCGTTCCTTGTTTGCGAGAATATCCTCATAATCGGCAATCGTTTTCAAAAGTTCCTGATATTCAGCCTCAATCTTGTCTATTTCCAGACTGGTGAGGGAGCGCAAACGCATGTCCACAATGGCCTGCGCCTGAATTTCGGAAAGTCCGAAGGTTTCGCGCAATCTTTGCTTGGCTTTCTCCGTGTCCGAAGATGAACGGATGATCCGAACCACCTCATCGATGTTCTGCTGAGCAATCCGCAAGCCTTCCAGAATATGAGCGCGTTCCTTAGCCTTTTTCAGGTCATGCTGCGTACGGCGGACCACGATTTCGTGGCGGTGGTTAATGTAATGAACAATCAATTCCTTGAGGTTCAACAACATGGGACGGCGATTGACGATCACCATATTGTTGATGCCAAAGGTATCCTGTAGTTGGGAGAGCTTGTACAGGTTGTTTTTGACCACCTCAGCTACGGCGTCTTTTTTTAGATCGATCACGATACGCATGCCTGTGCGATCGGATTCATCACGTAGGTCAGCAATTCCTTCGATTTTCTTGTCGCGGACCAAATCGGCGATCTTTTCCAACAAGGTGGACTTGTTGACCATGTATGGAATTTCCGTGACGATCAAACGCGTCCGGTCCCGAGAATCCTGTTCCGCCTCGATTTTGGCGCGGACCAATACTCGTCCCCTCCCTGTAAGATAAGCCTCCCGAATCCCCGCACGGCCACAAATGGTGGCACCCGTCGGGAAATCTGGCCCTGTCACGAATTGGAGTAAGTCTTCCACCGGGATATCTGGATTGGCAATCACCGCTTTAATGGCCTGCGCGATTTCGCGCAGATTATGCGGAGGCATATTGGTTGCCATTCCCACAGCAATACCCGTAGATCCATTCACCAATAGATTGGGAATAGCGGAAGGCAATACGGAGGGCTCTGTCAGGGAGTCGTCATAATTGGGATTAAAATCCACCGTATCCTTTTCTAGGTCTTCCAGCATTAACTCGCCCATACGGGCCATGCGAGCCTCGGTATAACGCATGGCTGCAGCGCTGTCGCCATCGACGGAACCGAAGTTTCCCTGACCATCCACTAGAGGATAACGAAGCGAAAAATCCTGGGCCATGCGCACAAGCGTTTCATAGACCGCAGAGTCACCATGCGGATGGTACTTACCGATCACATCACCCACAATACGCGCGGATTTTTTATAGGCTTTGCCAGGATAAACACCCAGATCGTGCATTCCAAATAATACCCGCCGATGCACCGGCTTAAGGCCATCCCGCACATCGGGCAAGGCACGAGCAACAATTACGCTCATGGAATAGCGCAGATAGGAATCCTGCATATCCCGTTCAATCAGGGATTGGGTATGCTCACCAGCAATAAATTTGGACTCAGACATAGCACCTCATTCCAGATCGGTCAGGCCGACCAAAGACTGGAGTTTTTGAATTTCAGGATAAGCGGTTTGATCTACTTGCAATGGGGTCAATGTCGCATACCCCTGGGCTAGCCACCAGTCGTCGGAGCCCTCAGGAAATTCTGGACGATTTTTAAAACCAGTAAGCCAATATTCCGCCTGTTGACGCGGATTGACTACCCGTAAATATTCGTCGGTAAACATCACTGTGCTCATGCAGCACACCCGCATTCCTTTGTATTCCGCAGGGGGAACCGCAGGGAAATTGGCTGTCCAGAAAAGGCCTCTTGGAATATTTTTCCAATGAGCCTCACGAACCACTCGCACGACCCAGTCAATGCATTGCCGCACTACGTGATCCAACTGTTCCTGGGCAGAGAGCGCGATCGCAGGGACATTCCAGAGCGCGGCCTCACGAGCGCCAGCCAAGGTGCCAGAATAAACAACAGCCACTCCGGCATTTTCCCCGTTATTAATCCCGGAAATCACCAGATCTGGAGGATTTTCTTTACAAATTTCGCATACCGCAAACTTGACACAATCAGCTGGAGTCCCTTTGAGCCAATAGGCAGGACAAGGATAATCCGTGGCAGGGCCATAGCTGACCGAGCCATAGTAAGAAAAAGCGTGCCCCACTCCGCTTTGTTCGTGCCGCGGGGCAACGACAATCAAATCAGCAAAGGGTTTTAAGGCCTCCGTTAAGGCCAGAAGAGCCTTGCTATGGATGCCATCATCATTGGTGAGCAAAATGTTCATCAGATCCCTTGAAAAGTTCCCTGAATGTAGAAATTTCAAGGGATTCTGGCCGAAAGCCAGAAAGCGAGACCAGGAATTCCAGCCGGTTTTCCTATTTTTCTCTAAATGGGGAAAACCCTCGGACAAAACAGACAACCAAAAATTCTCTGTGCCCTTGTTTCCCTGGGTTTTCTAGCTTGCGCCCCGCAGGTGACCCTGGATATTTCTCATCCACGAGCCCCCCAAGACATCCCCCAATGCCCAGTGACTTTTTTCTCGGGTTCCGTGCCCTCGAATTTTGATTTCTTCAAAAATGAAGTTGGCTACGTCAAAATTTCTGATCGGGGCCTATCCATTCACTGCGATTCTGCCACAATCCACGACCAAGTCCAGCAAATAGCCTGTCAAAATGGTGCCACATTTGCCTTGATTCTAGACGAGACCACGCCAAATTCTGGAAACACCTGCCATGAAATCGAGGTAAAACTCTATGCCTTGGATGAGGCAGAAAAACAACTCTTTCGCAAGCAGGTACGCGGCGCCTCCGCTCCTCAAAACGCATCATCGAAGAACCATAAAACTCTAGGAGAGCTCCTTATTTTCGATTTATTCCTCCTATTAACGCTATTCTTTCTAAGAAGTTGAAAATAATGGACAAGTTCTGTTCTTGCTTGAGCGCCTTTCTTCTTTTTGGATGCACGGGAAGTGCCCCCTCCATCGCTAACTTCATGGCTTCAGAAAACATCATCACAGAAAGCACACAAAGAATATATGGAGATTTGATCAGAGAGGAGGCGTCTTACTCCGATATCTATACAGATGAAACGGATGCAAACATAGACTTTGGCATTTACGCCGGAACATCGAGCCGATTTGGCATAACTCTGGGTAGCATGGGCCTAAGTCCAACCTTAGGCTGGAGAAACCAATTCCTAGGAGTCGCGACTTGGGCTAATCTAGACATAACAGGAAATGCCTTTGTCACAGGGGGAATCGCGCTAGCGCAAAAATATGGCTTTAATGAAAGGCTCATGATCGGCCTTTACCAATACTGTAGCCGCAATACGATCAACAAATGGAGCAACGGAGAACTTTTTCGCAGCGCAGAGGGCTCCACTCACTTTAACGAACTAGGCCTAGGAGCCTTCCTTCAGATCCGATTGTTCGACCATATGATCCTTTCGTTTGAGCCCAAACTGGGAAATCAGCTCCATTCGGACGCTCGACGCTATTACTTGACCATCAACATCGCCTACGCTCTACCCCATTAAACCAGAATTCCCCGTCGCTTGGAAAAATGGATTTCTTTCAAGGGCTCTTATAACCACCCGCCGGAGTAGCTTGCGATTTTTCATGGATAGACGTAGCCCTAGAATGCTAGAGCCACGCGTCACGTTGCAGAAAGCAGCAAGAGAACGCATCATCACCAAAAGGATTTGACGGAACCAGCACGCTGATGTCTCCGTTCATGCTTTGCATGAATACGGAGACATATCCAAGGTAGGCATGTGTTACGGAACGAAGTGACCGGGGGGTGCCGCCGGTCAGTTGGGCTACGGGTAGTTTCCGAATAATCGGCAAAGCATGGTTCAGGGCCATACTGGAGTTGTGCCACCATCGGCGGGAGTTGACTGCGATCTTGCGGGCGGCTACTACGGCCTTTGCTGACTTCCTGCTCCACCGAGAGTTGACGTTACCCTTTCAGGCACGAGGCAGGATCTCCCCGGGTAAGAACGCAGTCCTTCCTTGCACGACCGCCGGATTTACGCCGCCTGACCTTTGACCACGAAATCTTGGCGGTTTCTGGCCCGCTCGCCTTGGTCGGCATCGCCTGATATCCGGTTCTTGTTCATCGGCCCGCAAGCGCAATCCACCCTTCCTCCCCACGGTTCGTTACCTCTCCGCAGTTGGGTTTCATTTCGTTCGCTGTGGTCAGCTCACGAGA
>DATIQS010000467.1:0-2644 GCA_035470605.1 Fibrobacteraceae bacterium | reverse complement strand
GCACCCGTCGCCGTGATGCACGCCGCACCAATTGGAAAATGACGGAGCCCGCTATGGCCAAATGCGATCATTGCGGCTCCATCAAGCGTCCGCATCGTGTTTGTGACGTTTGCGGTTATTATGGTGGCGTGGAAGTTGTCCGTCCCGAAAATTAATCCTTCATTGGAGGTCCTCCCGGGATGATTAAAGTAGCCTTGGATGCAATGGGTGGCGATCATGCGCCATCCCTGGTTGTGGAAGGGGCGGTGATGGCCGCCAAGGAAAGTGCTGGGCGCTTTCATGTTGTTTTGTGCGGTCCTGAAGCCGAAATCCGTGCGGAGTTGACTCGTCTTGGTTACTCCGGGGATGCGATCTCTATTGTCAATGCCCCCGAATTGGTCGCCATGGATGAGTCTCCGACGCAGGTCCTCAAAACCAAGCAGAATTCTGGGCTTGTTGTTTGCGTTGGTTTGCAGAAAAAGGGTCTGGTTCAGGCGAGCGTGAGTGCGGGGAATTCCGGTGCCATGATGGCTTCGTGTCTAATGATTCTTGGGCGATCTGCTTCCATTACTCGTCCTGCCATTGCTTTGAATATGCCCAATCACAAGGGCCCCTGTGTCATGCTGGATATGGGGGCGAATGTGGATGAGAAACCCCAGACCTTGGTGGATTTTGCTCATTGCGGTTCCGTGTATGCTGAAGCCATGTATGGTATTGCTCAGCCACGTGTCGCGCTGCTCAATATGGGCGAAGAAGAAAAAAAGGGAACAGAGGCCGTCCAAGAGGCTCATAAGATGTTAAAGAACTCTGGATTGAATTTTATTGGGAATGTGGAAGGTCGTGATATCCTTGCTGGAATGGCGGATGTCATTGTCACACCTGGTTTTACGGGGAATATTGTTCTTAAACTTATTGAAGGCTTTCATGAGCTTCATACCGAGCTGTTTGGGCGCATCGATACTCCTGCTGGACGCGAATTTGATAAACAGTGGGACTATCGCACTCATGGGGGGGGCTTGCTGCTTGGACTAAATGGGACTGGCATTATTGCTCATGGCCGTTCCGATGCGTTGGCCATCAAAAACGCCGTTGTTACAGCCTACCAGTTGGCAGAGGCCAAAGTTTCGGAGAAAATTGGACAGCGATTAAGCATCCAAAATTCATAAATATGGGGCGGTACTTTTGTACCGCCTTCTCTTTTCTTGACGAGGTGATCATGCCAAAAACGATTTTTCTTTTTCCTGGACAGGGTTCCCAATATGTTGGAATGGGCAAAGCCCTAGCCGATAAGTTCGCTCCTGCTGCCGTCCTGTTGCGTCGTGCGGACGAAGTTCTTGGGTTCTCTCTTTCCAAAATCATGCAGGAGGGGCCTGAAGAGGTTCTGAAGAGTACAGATAATACGCAACCAGCATTGTATGTCTGCTCTTGTATGGTGATGGAGTTGCTCAAGTCAGAGGGCGTCTCTTATGATATGGTTGCGGGACATTCTTTGGGGGAGTACTCCGCGATTTGTGCTGCGGGTGGTTTTTCTTTTGAAGACGGACTGCGCCTGGTGCGTGTTCGTGGTGAACTTATGGCCAAAGCGGGAGAATTGAAGCCTGGCGCGATGTCTGCCGTGTTGGGGATGGATGGAGCTACCTTAGAAACGATTTTGGCTGAAGCGGCCTCTGCGGGAGTCGTTGTCGCGGCTAATTTCAATTGCTCCGGTCAAATTGTGATTTCTGGTAGCAAGGCGGGCGTAGCCAAGGCTGGGGAGATTGCCGCTGCCAAGGGAGCCAAAAAGGTTGTGCCCTTGCCCGTGAGTGGCGCGTTTCACAGCCCTTTGATGGAGTATGCACTTCCGGGTTTGCGCGAAGCGATTGCAAAGACTCAATTCAGCGATCTCCAGGTCCCTGTGGTGGCAAATGTGAATGCAGAATTGGTCACGAAGGGGGCGGAAGTCTCCGAAAATTTGGTTCGACAACTGGTATCTCCCGTCCGTTGGCATCAGTCCATGGATAAGGCTATCGCTCAAGGGGTGACCAAAGGCATCGAGGTCGGTGCCGGCAAGGTCCTCATGGGGCTTATGCGCAATATCAATCGGGACGTTAAGGTGATTCCTGTGGAAACAGTCGAGTCGTCCCAAGCCCTCAAAGCATAAATGAAAGGAACCAACAATGATTGATCTCAAGGGAAAAACAGCGATTATTACCGGAGCTACCCGTGGCATCGGTTTGGAAATCAGCCGAGTCCTCGCAAGTGGTGGCTGCAACGTAGCAATGCTAGACATCCAGCTTGGTGATAGTTCCTCTATTGAAGGGGTGACCAAGGATTTTGGTGTAACCGCGAAGGGATATGTCTGTGACGTTTCCAAAACAGAATCCGTCGAGGCTGCCTTTAAGCAGATCATTGCCGATTTCGGTAAAGTTCAGATTCTGGTCAATAATGCTGGAATCACCCGAGATCAGCTGGTTATGCGCATGAAGGATGAGGATTTTGATAGCGTGATCGCCGTGAATCTGCGTTCCGCATTTATTTGCACCCGTGCCATTGTTCGTCATATGATGAGCAACCGTTATGGTCGCATTGTGAATATGGCCTCCCTGAATGGGATTCGCACTCAGGCAGGACAAGCCAATTATGCCGCCTCCAAGGCTGGTTTGATCGGCCTTACCAAGTCCAATGC
>DATIQS010000466.1:0-7275 GCA_035470605.1 Fibrobacteraceae bacterium | reverse complement strand
GTCTTATTCCCTGCGCCATCATCGCCGGAATAGTTCAAATTCTGGGCCATCCAGGTCTGCAATCCAATAACCACAGTTTTATACGTCTGCCCATCCCGACTATCCGTCGTCGTCCCCAGAACAGAAGAAGAGGAACTACTGACAAAGGACGAATCGGTGACAACAATACTATTCGATGAGGTTGAGTCTGAAGAAGCAACACTTGAAGAGGAAGTCTCCGCTTCAACAGTTCCCCAACGCTCATCGGGTGTCTGAACATCATCCAAATTTGCACAGGAAGCCAACGCAATCAAAGCCCACAAAGGAGCAAAGCGACAGCAAACAATGAAAACACGATCCATTCCCATTTTTAATTTCTCCACTCATTCCGGCCAAAGCCACAAGACAGCACCAACCAGCACGGTCCCGAGAGCAACGCCATAACTAATATTGCGGTAAGTCTTCATGTCGTCCATATCATCGTAAGCAGCTTCGCCGACAGAGCGTTCCGTGGCCGCATTATAATCATCCTTGTAAGAGGCTCCCTTGGAATTGAAATAGGCTCCAGCACCACCAGAGGCCACACCGACACCAAGGAAAACCAAAGCCAATTTTCGCTTCATCGACATGCGATTTTGCTTAAGGACGATGGTTTTAGAAATGTCCCCTGTGATCTCCAGTGTGTCTCCATAGGATTGGAATCCAGGGCTGGAAACATTCACTCGCAATAGCCCAGAAGGAACGTACCGAAATCCGTTCCATTCCGGGAAGGAGTCCGTCCCTAAAATCACCAGTGCATTCTCGGGTGTCACAGCAAGGTTCAATTTTGGAAGCCCGCGCAACGAGGTATCCACCACCACTATACTATCGGGCATCACCTCCGCCTGCAAATGTAGGGGTAAATATTCTTTGGAGGTCAATAAAAGCTCGTGAGAACCCGCAGAAATTTTTTCCAGCAGCAACGGGGTCGAGCCCTTCTTTTGTCCATCCAGCAAGAGTTTCATTCCAGGAGGATCCGTAGAAACTTTCAGGGTTCCATTCCTCTGGATGAGAGGCACATTAATTTTTACCAAACCATTGGGGGGGACCACCGTGTCTAACTGACCAGCAGCATTGCCTAATCGGACCGCAATCTGATGTTTCCCCGCAGGAATCTTGGCCAAGGTCAGAGGAGTAAGCCCCTCCACCGCGTTTCCATCCAGAAGGACCGTCGCGCCAGCTTGCGCCGTTGCAACGAAGAGATCCCCCGTTTTTCCTGCATAAAGATCAACAGGTGTCGAAGACTCCTCGGATTTTTGACCCGCAAGTTTATGGACAAGTTCAGGAATGGTTTGAGACAACAACCCAGCAATGGTTCCTTGGTAGTCAGCGTTCGCGGTCAGGACAACTTCACCGGAACCTACATCTAAAAGCCGAGCGCTGATCGTGTAGATGCTGCCACCCAAAAGTCCAATGGAACCCACCACCATGCGGTCCACACTCAGCAACTGCCCAATCTTCACTTGGCATTCGCTGGTGTTGCAGGCTCCTGACTGTTGAAAGGACTGCTCCGACAGAATGGCATCCATCTGACTGCGCTCCATAACGCGGAAAACCCCCGTATTCGAGAGTTCACTACGCAATCGGTCTGTGAGAATATTGACGTCGCTTTCAGGCAAACCGTTTGCTTCAAAACTGCCCACAGCGATATTCATCCGGGTATCCTGGGACCACAAGCTCAACGAGGCAAGAAGAACAAACTGGAGCACTGGCAGGATTTTCAAATTCAATTTCATGGCACTCACTCTGTCATAAACACATGCCGCATTTCATCTGCGGTTTTTTTCGACTCGCCAAAAGATAAAATTCGGCCAAGTCGATGAACAGAGTACCCTATTCTGCCTGTATTTTCACGTCAAAAAGGTCAAATTCATCTACTTATCGATAAAGGCCTGAGACCACGATATAAACCCTTTCATCGCTCCCAATTACCCTTTCGCAATATGAACTTTTACGGAAAAAGCCCTGCGCTCCTGGCTTTGGATAATAATAATCGGTCCAACCTTCCCCACGAACAAGAGCCTTGTGAACAATCTCATCACGAAAGTCCAGACCTCGCACATCTGCATGACCGTGCAGGTTTTTACCTTGCATCTCGCGACGAGGATGCGCGACTAAATTCACGGCTGTGTCGTAGACAAACACGTATAACGTAGGATTCTCCTTATCCACAAAAGGAGAGGAGCCTGCGTTGATTTTCGCAAGCGTTCCTGGTGCATCCTTCTGCATGGCGACGACAGCCATCCGCACCTGTCCGATCACCCTAAATTCAGTGACCGGCTCCGATTCGGCGGCCCCAAAAGTCGGAGACAAAACGCTTAACAAGAAAAAGGCCAATAATTTTCGCATGACAAGCCTCGATAGCATGCCACAACCCACAAACACAATTTATGGAAAATTGGAGAGCATGTCCATTCATAAACTTAGAGGGCCAACAATTGAGCCTGCCCCGCATAGGTGATGTGAATACGATTCCCCAATTTCCCGGTGAGATCCTCACCGTCCAACTGGAGGTATTCGCTCTCCGACAACTCCAGAATAATTTCCCGCGCATGATCACTGGGTAAAAGATAGCGGACAAAATGCTGTCCCATCCCGACTCCGCCCAAAAAACGGAACAGGTGTTTGACTGGCACAATTTCCAGCAACCCATCCGCCATGTTGGAATCCTGGAACGGATTTGCTCCACTGGCAAAGGAAGGAATATTGCCGATAATCACCGTCCGGAAACGCGAAAGATTCTTGGAATGCCACTGATCGTTCTCATCGCGAAAACGCAAGGATACCAGATGCAGCCGATGGGCTCTGTCGCCCCAAAAACGGCGGACATAGTGCAGCTTGTTCGCCCAAGCGGAATGCCCCATAACCTTCCCGCTCGCTCGATCGCGGTTGAAATCATGAGCGATCCGCGCATCAATGCCAGAACTGAAATAGTTGGCCATCGCATATTGGCCATTCACCTGCCAAAGATCAAAAGGCCGCGAGTTGGCCTGCACCAACTGGCGCACCAAATACAACAAGCCTCTGTTCGCGTAGGCACCATAAAAATTCAGCACCCGCGCCAAATCGTTTCCAGTTCCCAACGGAATTAGCCCGATCTGCACATCGGTATAAGCCTTGTCAAGCATCAGAGTATGCAAAACTGTAGAGACCGTACCATCCCCACCCACCGCGATCAGCTTTTCCGCAGCCAACATCGCAGCGTGCGCCTGGCCCTGCCCATCTGGAGTCGTGAATTCCGCCAACCAGTCTTCCCTAGAAAAGCCCAGAGAATCCATAATCTCCGGCAAAAATCCCATCACATTCTTCCCCTCCCCTCCACCGGAAACGGGATTGATCAGAAAATGGAATTTACGCCGAGAGCCCATACATCTGGCTCAGGTTTGCCGCAAGCTTTGCAGCAGTTCGTCCTTGACATGAACGTATTTAGCGGCCATGGAAATCGTACCGGCCACTTCTTCTGGAGTCAACGCACGCTTGAGTTTTGCAGGAGTGCCAAGAATCAGGGAGCCTTCAGGAAATTCCGACCCCCCAGTCACCAGAGCACCTGCAGCCACAATGGAGTTTTTGCGGATGATCGCCCCATCCATGACAATGGCACCCATCCCAATGGTGCAGCCGTCCTCAATCGTACAGGCATGAACTACAGCGTTATGCCCGATGGTTACGCCAGCCCCCACGACCACACCGAACTTGTCCGCCAAGTGAATGGTCACATTGTCCTGGATATTAGTCCGCGCGCCAATCACAATGGTATTGATGTCCCCCCGCAGCACCGCATTTGGGAAAACCGAAACGTCGTCGGCTAGGGTCACCCGGCCAATCACGCAGGCACCCGGAGCTAAAAGCACCCGGGCTCCAATTTTAGGGAGATGTCCACAATAGGGATAGAGGCCTGTCTGTATGCTCATGTCCATAACCTAGAAAATCATGTCCACGTTGTTCAAGCCAGACTCCCGTTGTAAAAAACAGGGCATTTCCTACATTTTCTTCTTTCCGTTCCACCAAGGCCCCCTCTACTGGCAAGGAATGAACACAGACCGAATACGACTCTCTATTCTTCAGTGGACCAAACAACTTGCGTTCATGTCCACAGATGCCAAAGAAACAGTAGCGACTGTTATCCAAAGTCTCGCTGCGGCAACGGGAGCCGTTATTTATCTCTGGCTCATCAACGCCGCATTTCAACGCCTCTATGTCAATAATGCCAATGGCCCCGTATGGAAATTCGTGCTCCTGAGCCTTCTGATTTCCCTGTCTTCGGCATTTATCACCACGTTGCTAATGCGCAAATTCCCTGATGCAGCAGGGAGTGGCATTCCCCAGGCCAAGCTCGGGTATTGGAAAGAGTTAGGATACATTCCGCTCAAAACCGTCTTTATCAAATTTTTCGCAGGCATTATTAGCGTTTCTGGTGGTTCCAGCCTTGGACGCGAGGGGCCCACCGTTTATCTGGGAAGCGGAATCGCTTCAACACTAGATGGAGTCATGGGTTCCCCCAAACGCAATCGTCGCGCCGCCACAGCGATCGGCGCCTCTGCTGGTCTTGCCGCAGCATTCAACACACCATTGGCCGCCATCACATTCTGCATTGAAGAAATGATCGGAGACCTCAACACAAAATACCTTGGACGCGTCGTTCTCGCTTCGCTAGTGGGCGCATTGACTGTCTATGGCCTGATCGGACGGCAACCTTCCTTTTCTTTGCCCGAAGTCGCCCCGGCACGCTGGTTCATCTATTTTCTAATCCCCCTGGTTGCTCTATTGGCCTCCTTGCAAGGGGTGACATTCCAAAAACTCACCCTAAAATGGCGAGGGCAAATCAAGCACCAGAAACGTTTTCCTGTCTGGCTGGCCCCGGTGGCGGGAGCCTCCTTGACATGGCTCGTGGGAATTTCCGTGTTCCTTGTCACAGGACGCATTGGCATTTTTGGACTGGGATATGGCGACCTCTCCTCTGTATTGCACCACGGTTGTGTCTGGTGGGTGGCCCTGGTGCTTACCCTGGGAAAACTAGTCGCCACGATCTTTAGTTATGCCTTCGGAGGTTGCGGGGGCATCTTCTCCCCCACCCTGTTCATCGGGGGCCTAATGGGTGCAGCCATTGCCAGCATCGGCGGACTCTGGTTACCCATCACCCAAAGCGACTTGGTAATTCTTGCGGCTGTGGGGATGAGCGCCTGCATGGGATCCGCCATTCAGGCTCCACTGACCTCCACCCTAATCGTATTCGAAATGACGCATCAGTTTGAGTTGGTTCCCGCTCTCATCTTCAGCGCCGCTGTGAGCATTCTGGTATCCAAATTCATTGGAGAAAAAAACAATTTTTACGACGCAATTCTTTTGCAGGACGGGCATGAATTGCTAAAAATCAAGCCTCCAGCCAATTTACAAGCTTGGCAAGATCTGCCCATTTCTGGAATCATGAACCCCAAGCCATTTGTGCTGCAATCGCTAGAATCATCCGAACTCCAAAAAGCGGTAAACACCTCCCCCTACCGCTGCTTCCCCTACGTCGAAAACAATCAACTGGCAGGAATGCTGACCAGAGAGTCAATCAATGCTTCTCTCAAGGCCCAAACACTACCGAAACCCATGACCGTGGAAAGCTGTTCCGATGGAGCCACGATCCATGACGCCTCACGGCTGTTCATCAACATTCCTTCGGGCTTTCTCGTCATTGTCGACGAAAGAAAGTTTCCCATCGGGGTGGTGACACTCCACGACTTGCTCCGCGCCCAGGTGGCTTCCACAGAATAAGCGGCACGACACCTCCTCGACGCTCGTGCCACGACGACTCAAAAAACCTCTGTGTCTCCGTGGTTTAAACAAGCGCCTCGTGAGGCCAAGCCTGTCATTCAAAACCGAAACTCACGCCGAGAAACATTGTGCAGAATTCGCCACGACGTCGGCGATGCGAACCCCGTGCCGAACTCCGTGCCCGCCGCGTCTCTGCGTGAGCCTCCTTGCAACACGAGGCTGCGACGCAAACCTTGTGTTCTTGATTCCCCGGCACAGCACGCTTTGAACCCCACCACGGGCAGCGCCAAAAGACGGAACCGCAACACAGGAATCACCCAAAAACAATTCGCCCTCACGAAAGCCGAATTTCCACGATATTCCTATCATTTTCTGTATGCGCCAGAGCCTACTTTTTTTGCTCCTCGCTTCAACTCTGCTATCGGCTTGGGTTCTCACACCAGAGGACTTGGCTAGCCAAGCCGCACGTACTCGCGAAGCCCAATTGCGTGAGCTATACGAAGCCTCTCAGCCCGAATATGACTCCTACCTTGGGCTTGGTTGGATGTTTCTCCCCAAACCGGATGAATCCAAATTGGAGACGGGTTATGGAACAATGAACGGCTTCGCGTTCCGACATCGTTTTGCGCTTTATCTGCAAAATCCTCTAGATAGTTCGGATCTACGAATCGGCCTGGGTTGGTGGGCGGAACGGCAAGGTTGGGAGCCCGAGGACTTTCTGTTTTTCCCCAACTATAGCGACTGGGGTGCCGTACGCGACATCCAAACATTCGTCATGACCCTGGCAAACGAAAAACAAGCCTGGCGTCTGGCGACCGGTTTACAATGGCAAAACCCAGAAAGTGTAGGAATTCCGGTACAATCCGCAGAAAAGGATTCCCTCTGGTGGTTCGGTCAGGCAGGATGGAATGTCCTAGGAGTGCAAGCGGAATTTCATCGTACCGATCTGGACCTGATACGCGCCACCGCAGAATTTGAGTCCCGCGCCCTGCGGGGAGGGGACACCACCGGACCTTCCATTTATTACCCCGATCTCGAAATTCTCTATCAGCGAAGTCTCGACGATCCTCTGCGACTGACGTGGCGTCAGGATTTGTGGAAACAGAAAATTTATGTTGAAACCGCCTGGTGGCCTAGCGAAAGCAATGAGGGTTCGGGTGTTCTCCACCTTTACGCAGATGCCTCCCATCTGGTGGGAGCTGAATTCGGCATTCGGCGCAATGCCGCAGGGCACTATCTCTTTGGAGGAGGCTTTGAACTGCCTTTTGTCCGTTTAGCTTGCAATCTTCCCAGTGATTACAACCAATTTTTCCATAGCCATGGCCCTCTGGTTCTGCTTGAGTTTCACCTATCGCTGCAATCCATCAAGGACAAGGCATTCTTCAACCTCAATGCCCCGCGTGCCGCCCCCATGAAAACCGAAAAGGTGCACGACGAATCCATTCGCAAACCTCAATCCATCCAAAACCAAGGGAACACAGCAAACAAAGAATCCTC
>DATIQS010000465.1:0-3572 GCA_035470605.1 Fibrobacteraceae bacterium | reverse complement strand
CTGTGCAAAAGCTGCGTGGATTTTGGTTTTTCCTCCGTGATGATCGATGGTTCCCATCATCCTTACGAAGAGAATATCGCCCTGACCAAGAAGGTCGTGGAATACGCCCATGCACACGACGTTACTGTTGAAGGTGAGCTGGGTGTCCTGGCAGGCATCGAAGACGAAGTTTCTTCCGCCGTCTCCCACTACACCAAGCCGGAAGAGGTGATCGACTTTGTGACTCGTACAGGTGTCGATTCCCTGGCGATCTCTATCGGGACATCCCATGGTGCTAACAAGTTCACCCCGGAGCAATGCACCCGTGATGCGCGTGGCGTTTTGGTTCCGCCTCCCCTCCGTTTCGACATTCTGGAAGAGATCGAGAAGAAACTTCCCGGTTTCCCCATCGTGTTGCACGGCGCTTCTTCCGTCCCCGTGGACCAAGTAGCCATCGTCAACAAATATGGCGGTGCCATGAAGGACTCCGTTGGCATCCCCGAAGAACAACTCCGCCGCGCCGCAAAATCCGCCGTGTGCAAGATCAATATCGACTCTGACGGCCGCATCGCGATGACCGCTGCCATCCGCAAGGTTTTTGTTGAGAAGCCTGCCGAATTTGATCCGCGTAAGTACCTTGGCCCTGCTCGCGACTCCCTCAAGGAACTCTACAAGAGCAAAACGGTAAACGTGCTCGGTTCTGCCGGCCACGCCGGCCTGTAATATCGCTTTTTACAAAAATTCAAAGCCGTCCTTCCACATGGGGCGGCTTTTTGCTTTTCCCCTAACCTAACGGTCGCAATTGTACAGAGTATGTCTGTCCGTAATCATGTAAAGCATAAACGGACAGATCAGGAGGACGCAATGGATTGTAGTCAAATCAGCCCAATCAACTGCGGTCGTTCGGTTACAAAACACCGTAAAAAGGCCGAACTATAAAGCGTCTTCTGTTCTGATTTTAATTCGTCCAACAAGACGGTGCTGTTCAAAAAGTTCCTGAACCACATTACTGACACCACAGACTTCCAAATTCACCTTATCCGCCAAATCAGCAAGCATAATTAAGACCCGTGTGTCCATATACCCCACCTCTTTGATATCCAACAGAATGTGGGTACGATCAGCTAAGTCGCGCTGCAAATTGCGTACCTGTTGTCCAAAGGACATGTATCCTGAACAAGAGACCTTACACAGATCGCCATCCAAATTGTCAATTCGGTAATGGAAATCAACCATCTCGGGGACGGATTGATTTTTAATCGCCAAGGATTCCCGAAAATCCGGCAGTGTCAAAAACAAGGGAAGCAGGCTATCGAGCTGTGTCATCTGCAAAACGTTCAAAACCGCAGGCGAAATGTCCACGATAATGAAGCGCAGATTAAAACTTTTCAACAGACGGTAAACCTGAACAAAGGCGGTCAGATGTGAACTAAACACCGTATCCACCTTAGCCAAACTAATCACCACGTCTTGCTTTTTTTGAACCAGCAATTCTTCCACAAACGAAGGAAGGCGATCTAATTCCGCTGGTCCAAGGGCTTCTGGCGCAATCAGCGTGTATAAATCGGCGATCTCAAATTTCAGTGTCGTCTCTTCCATGTGGAGATTATACATCCTTTCTCCATAGAGCGCAAGGCACCGAATTTAAGGCCGCAGATATCCAAATAACCAATTCTCGGTGTGAACAAACTTCTTGTCATCGAAGCGTAAGCGCAAAGTGGCATCCGAATTGGTACTCCAGGTCCGGGTTGTCACAATGGCTCTGCCTACATAGGCTCCGCTAGCCACAGCGCGCCCATTCTCGCTCACAGCCCCTTTGCCGACCTGAGACGTCCATTCCACCTGAGCGTGAAGCGTATTGTCCACGTCCAGATAAGAGCCATCGCGCAAGGTAACGGTCTGATTGAACTTGTTCACAAAACCACCCAAATTTGTATAGATCAGGATTTCAAGGTCTATCTGGACGCTATCCCATGCGGGATCCTCACCATAGGCGACCCCGGTTGGGATCTCGATATCCAGTTGAATCGTTGGCCCCTGAGTCTTGTATTCATTGGTGTCCAAACCGCCAACAACCACGGAATTATCATCCCAGATTTCCTTGTCAGAACCATTCAAAATCGTTAAACGGAACTGTTCTGTGCTATCAGGGATATATTCTCCGTATCCCGATCCGTTGCCAGCCTTCGTCACATTACTATCCATGGAAAGATCTACTTCCACATCCACGGCTTTGTTGCCACGGACCGTTACCCATGGATTATCCACGGAGGGAAGATTGCCAGAGGCATCAACGTAACGACTCAGAGAGGGAGAAAAGCGAATCTGATCCCCTTCCGTAATGTAGCCCGTCGCGTCCTCCGTGTAATAGTAAACCGCCGTCAAGGAATCCGTAGCAAGACTCCAGCTCTGATCCGGGATAAAGGAGGTCGATTCCCGTTTCCGCACCAGATAAACAGTACCCGCGGAATCCGAAACAGAGGCAACGGGTTCTGAGAAATAGACGCGCAAGGTATCAAAGGATTTGAGTTCCCCGTAATTCGCCGAAAGAAGCACCGGCCCCATCTTATCCTCGGCTACAACTTGGGTGTATTCATAATCCGCCCCCTCCCCTTTATGCTGAATCACGAGACCCGCATGCTCCATTTCGTTTCCGAGATATGTGCCAGAATAGGTCCCTGCCGTCTTGCCCATAGAGAAGGCCTGATCGAGGTTCAAAACCGCCGTGGCGGTATCCACCCAGGTCCAAGACGTGGTCGACAAAGTCTCAGGGGAAGAATAACCGAAGATGACCGAAATGCTATCCGGTTGATGGAGAGAATCAACCGCACGGGAGAAGATGACCCGCACGGAATCCGCCACAGCCAAAGTGTCCGCACTCGCATCGGAGATCGAAGCATAAAGCATGGGAATAGGATGACGCTTGACGGAAACCGTTAGAATATCAAAATCGCACGCATCCACAGTATTCCCGTTCATGTCCACCACATCAGCGCCAGAACGCAATTGCAATTTCATCCCAGAACCAACGGGCTGAGTCGTTGTCGCATCTAAGACATAAACCCAGATGTTCTTTGAGGAATTGTAAATCTTCGCGGCAATCACCGTGGGGACATCCGTGACAGCGGCGCCAGTAGAGTCGTAAACATCAAACATCCACGCCGTACTTGCGGTAACGGGTTCGCTGAATTGAACGAACAAGCTATCCTGACTTGCACCCGTCAAATTCTCTAATATGGAGACAGAAAGTACGATAGGACCGATACCATCGGTGTAGGTTTCTTCGCTGACATTTTCTGTACCAGAGACGTTCACATAAAGCCACACCAATCCCGTGGGATCTGTATTCACCTCGCCAGATGGAGACGTGAAACTAATGCGGATCGTGCTCGCATCGACCTCCGTCATGGAGGTTACGGTCATCGTATCCCCTTCAAAAACGAACTTAACCTTGCTAAACGTGTACTTGTCTGCATCAAAGCTCCCCGTGATGGTAATATCCAAGGCGTCGGGGACCTGGTCGCAATCGGTGTCCACCATCTTGGCCGCATCAATGATGGGCCATGGAGGTGGAGGTAACACCTGAATAACTG
>DATIQS010000464.1:0-4819 GCA_035470605.1 Fibrobacteraceae bacterium | reverse complement strand
GTACGCAATGGTTGCCATCGGATCGGGCCCGCTATGTGATGGGCGTGGGGACCCCTTGGAATTTGTTGGAACTCATCGGTCGGGGAATTGACATGTTCGACTGTGTCATGCCCTCGCGCAATGCGCGCAACGGAATGCTTTTCACCTCGCAAGGGGTTCTGCACTACAAGGCGGCGCGTCATGCTCGTCAGCATGACCTTCCCCCTGATCCAGAATGTTCCTGCTATACCTGCCGCCATTTCTCTCGAGCCTATCTGCGCCATTTGTATCAGGCTGGTGAGATTCTCGCCATGCATCTCGCCACGTTGCATAATCTTCATTTCTATCTGAATTTGATGACTCAGGCGCGAGAGGCCATCCGTGCGGGGCATTATCTCTCCTGGATGCGGGATCAACTTCCTCGTTTGCAGCGCACTGTGGATGCCGATTAGGTGGATTCTGTTACTATATTTTTTCGCGATTTTAAGGTGGTTTTGGCGCATGTTTTTGCCTCACGGCCAATTCAAGGAGGTCTCCAGATGAATCTGGGACGGACAGGCATCGTGATTCTCGGTTTATGGTTTTCCATCTTCGCGCAAGAGGTTGCGCCGCTGCCATCCACAGTGGAGCCTTCAAAAGCAGCATCTTTTTCCAGATTGAATATTGCCGTGGGCAATTTCGAGGCGAACGGGCTTCCTGAAAGCGACGTGAACATCCTCACCGACCGTTTGCGTAGCGAATTGACCAACAGCGGTGTCTTTCGGGTCATGGAGCGCAGCCAGATGGATGCAATCTTACAGGAACAATCCTTTCAACAATCTGGGGCTTGTAATTCCAGCGAGTGTCAGGTGCGCATCGGCCAGTTGCTGAGCGTAGACCGGATGGTGGTTGGATCCGTCGGTCTGCTTGGAGGAAGTATATACACGATTAGCGCTCGTTTGCTGGATGTTAGCACTGGCGAGGTTGTGCTCACCGCAAATGCAGATTATCAGGGGACGATTGCAGGGTTACTTTCCAAGACGATCCCTGAACTGGCTCAAAAGTTATCTGGGAAAACGGTTGAGGAAACGGAACAGCCCCCAGTGGATCCCTATGCGGGAAAAACGGGAGATCTGTTTCTTTCTACGCAGCAACCCGGGGCCCAGGTCCTGTTGGATGGGAATCCTGTAGAGGGGGCGACCCCTCTTATGCTGAATAAAATTCCTGCAGGAAAACATCGCATTCGGGTGATCTTGGGCAACATGGTTGGACAACTGGATACGATCGTCCCTCCTAATGGACTGCTGAAACTCAAAGTGACGCTCTCTGCCATGACTGGGACGCTCAAGGTCATCACCAATCCTCCTGGATTTAAGGCGTCTATAGAAGGGACAAAGCTGGGAAGTACACCGACTTTGACGGAGGGCGTGGTTGCAGGGCCTCATGAACTTGTTCTTTTGTCCAAGGAGTATCTCCCTGTGCGGATGCAGGTGGATGTGAAGCCCGATAGCATTACCACTGTGGACACGTCTTTGGGGAATCTCCCCAAGTTGAGTTTGGACATCACTCCTAAAAATGCCCTGGTGGTGCTTGGCTCCGATTCTTTTCCAGAATGGAGCGGATTTAAATATGTCCCTCAAGGCTCCTTACAGATCAGCGTTTCCAGTTCTGGATATCATTCACATGAGGAATTGCTGAAAATCAGTCAGGATCTCTCCAAATCCATTGCGTTGGAGGAAATTCGTATGTCCACCAAGCGCAAGATCGCCTTGGCCTTTCTTGGGGCTGGGGCATTGTGTGGTGGCGGTGGATGGTTCCTTGACCAGAAGGTCTCTGGATATTTGGACGACTACAATGCTGCAACGGATCGCGCTACGGGAGAGGCCGCATATGACGATATGAAGGATGCAGAGACGTACCGGAATATTACTTACGGTGCGGCTATTGGATCGGTTTTGGTGGCTGCTATCCTGTGGTTCTGGCCTGAGTAATGGAGTCATGTATGAAAAAGTTTCTGTTTCCCGCAATGTTCCTTCTCAGTCTCTCGTTGCTTTTCCTTTCCTGTACAGGCACTGATGTGGCCACTCCAGATGAACGCTGGGGAAGTGAGGTTTCGAGTTCCGCTGGTACGGATAGTATTGTTTCGAGTTCCAGTACGGATTCCTCTTGGTCCAGTGAGGTCCTCCTCTCTTCCGTTGTTGTTTCTTCTGCAGCCCTTTCTTCTATGACCGTCTCCTCGTCCGTCGAGGAGTCTTCCTCCTCCTTCAAGGCTGTTTCTTCCTCGGTCGTTGCTTCCTCCTCTTCCAAGGCCGTCTCTTCCTCGGTTGTGGTTTCCTCATCGTCGAAAGCGGTTTCTTCTTCGGTTGTCGCTTCCTCTTCCTCTGCGATCTCTTCCAGTGCGCGCTGTGAGAATACCTATTCGGATAGCACGGTGACGGATTGCCGTGATGGGCAGAGCTATAAGTTCGTGACCATCGGAACCCAAATTTGGCTGGCTCAGAATTTGAATTACTCTGGAGATGATTCGCTGGGAAATCGCACCTATACTTTGGGTTGGTGTTTTGATGAGTCCGTTACGGATACCTCCATCCACTCTGACAGCAGTTCTTGTGATGATTGGGGGCGCTTTTATAATTGGACGACGGCCATGGATATTGATGAAACCTATTTGAGTTCTGCTTGGGGATCGGCAGATACAGTGAATCACCAGGGTTTGTGTCCTATTGGTTGGCATTTGCCCACCGCTACAGAATGGCAAACATTGACGGATTACGTGGATTTAGCTGACGATGCGTCGGACAACAGCAGTGAAGGAACGAGTCTCAAGTCTTCTGACTATTTGGGTACGGATCTTTATGGATTTGCCGCATTACTTGCGGGAAATCGTACTAATACGGGCTCCTGGGGTGGGGCGGACTCTACATTTTTTTGGTCTGCAACGGAGCATAGCTCGATCTACGCCCGCTATCGGTATCTGAGCTCGTCAATGACGGCTTTGCGTCCAAGTGCCTCCTTTATAAAAGCCTACGGGTTTTCGTTGCGTTGCGTTATGAATTGAGCGTGGCCAGACGAACAAATTAATTTTGTACGGCATTGTGCTTTTGGGAACTGCTTTGGCATAGTCTTCTGTGATTTAGCTCAAATCGGGCTAATTTTCACTTCCGTTGATTTTTGGAAATATTTATCTTCTAGATTAAAGAATTAAACGGGTGACGCAAAGAAAATGGCGCTCGCTAGATTGACCGGAGGAACGTGAATTTAATGACCTGTTTCCGATATTTGATCCTGATAACAAGCTTTTTTGTCGTTGCTCTATTCGCGCAAGACTCCACTACACCCAAGCCGAACATCGCCGTAATCGACTTTACCGGGGACCAGACCGTTACCCCGGAGCAACTGTCCTTCATCACCCGGAAGATCTCCTCGGGGTTGATCGCAACGGGTAACTTCGTTGTGCTGGAGCGCGGCAAAATGGACTACATCCTCAAGGAACAGGGGTTCCAGCAAAGTGGGGTCTGCAACTCGCAGGAATGCCATGTGCAGGTTGGCCAGTTGTTGGGTGTGGATAACCTGGTGGACGGCTCTTTGGTGCGCTTTGGCACAAAGTACGCCATGCACATCGAATATCTGGACGTTGGTTCTGGCGAAATCGTCAAGAGCGTGGACCTGAACGAGAAGGGCAAGCTGGAGGACGTGTATGAGACTCTTTGCAACAATGCCGTGGCGCAATTGATGTCCGTATTGAATTTGCCTGTTACAGAGGTTGATGTACCAACGGAATCGGAACCAATGGCGACCGTCGAGGGACCTCAAGCAAAAACCATCTTGGAACAGCCTTCTCGGGTTGTTCCTGCCGATGCCATTCCCAAGGCTCCTCAGCATCCTATGAGCACGAAACGCAAAATCGCATTGGCTCTCTGGGGAACATCGCTGGCAAGCGCAGGGGTTGGTTTCTATTTCAACAATAAGGGAGTGTCCTATCAGGACGACTATGAGGCTGCCGCCAGTGAGAAAAACAGTGCAGAGATTCTTGCCGCCTACAACAATACCCAGGATGCTGAAGGCTACCGCAATGCGAGCTATGGAGTGTCCATCGGCGCGTTGGTCCTAGGAGCCGTACTATGGTTCCTGCCGGAGGGAAAATGAACAGGATTTGCCGAATCGCTCTGTTGTCTTTTGGGTTGCTTTTGTCCGGTTGTGCGGATTTTTCGGATGTCACCGACCCGGCCACCCGGGAGGATTTTGCGTCTTGGTACAATGAGGGGACCTCGTCGATGGTTGTTGAGGCCTCCTCCTCGTCTGTGGTGGTTGTCACCTCGTCGGGCACAGCTTCTTCGTCCTCTGTGGTTGTAGCCGTATCTTCCTCATCGGTGGCCAGTGATTTTTCCTATGGTACGCTGACCGATTCCCGTGATGGGCAGACATACAACACCGTGGCCATCGGCACCCAAACGTGGATGGCGGAGAACTTGGCGTATTTGCCTTCCGTGAATGCTGAAACGGACTCCTCCACAACGGTTGCCAAATATTATGTGTACGACTACAGCGGCACTAGCGTGAGCGAGGCTGAGGCCACCAGCAATTACACCACTTATGGGGTCTTGTACAATTGGACAGCGGCCAACAGTGCCTGTCCGAGCGGGTGGCATTTGCCCACCAGCGATGAATGGGATGTCCTGGAAGAATACGTGGGCGGTTCTGCGGCAGGGACCAAGTTGAAGGCGAACAGTAGTTTGTGGTCGACGAATGCAGGTACAGATAACTATGGCTTTTCCGCCTTGCCGGGTGGCTACTACAGTGGGTCGGACTTTTCCTCCGTTGGCATTTTCGGCCGTTGGTGGACGGCTACGGAGAGTAGCTC
>DATIQS010000463.1:0-5667 GCA_035470605.1 Fibrobacteraceae bacterium | reverse complement strand
CCAGCAGAATCTGCCGCATCAATAGGAATGCCCAGCTTGTTTTTAGCCTCAAAAATTTGACGGCGAAGTTCATGATTAGACTTTTCCTGTTCCATGGCTTGGACCTGGGCATCCTTGAGCTTATCCTCATCAATGTCCTCTTTGGGCCCAGAAGAACGGGATGCCCCCTCAGACTCCTCATCAGAATAACCGCCCTCTGATCCCCCTTCTGAGGACCCCTTAGACCCGGCACAACCGGAAAAAGCCAAGGCCAAAACTGCGATCAACGGAAGGACTTTCCAGAACTTCGAAAGGGACATGGGCATATACTCCATCAATTACGTTTTCGTGTAAATATATATTCAACGGGACAAATCTCCCAAAAGCGGCAGAAAAATTGATTTAGACATTTTCTTTACGCTCGTATCCCTCTTTTCTATTCTTGACATGTGCTGAAATCCCGATATCAGGAACGCACTCAGGCGATCCAAAGCCTATCCCATTCACCAGGGCGTAATTATCGTCGTCCTACGGTGCACCCCTTGCGTTTGCCCGCTTTGGGCTTTTTAGGGTTAATTACCTTGGGAACCTTTTTGCTATGGCTTCCCCCTGCCACAACATCTCCGATACGCCTCATTGACGCCTTTTTTACAGCAACATCAGCCTCTTGCGTTACCGGACTTGCTGTGGTGGACACAGGAACTCGCTTCACCTTGTTCGGACAATTCGTGTTAATGGTCCTCATGGAAATCGGCGGCCTTGGCATCATGACCATTTCCACATTATTGATGTTGGTGGCGGGAGGTCGGGCAGGCCTATCTGGACAAGTAGTGCTTCTTGCGAATTATACCCAAGCGGACGGGAGTTTCTCTCCCTCAAAAATTCTTCGAGAAGTTTTCAAATTTACCTTGATTATAGAAGGTGTCGGCGCGGTTATTTATTTTACCCAGGTTCCCCACCTCCCCCTCTTTAAACGAATATTCTTTTCCATTTTTCACTCCGTCAGTGCCTTTTGTAACGCCGGCTTTTCCACACTATCAACCAGTTTCACGCATTACCGCGGGGACTGGATTTTCAATTTGAATACCTGTCTGCTTATCGTCAGTGGTGGCATAGGCTTCCTGACGTTATCCGAACTTTTCCGTTGGCGCAAAAAAAATACCGTAAATCGACTCAGCTTACACAGCCGCCTTGCACTCAGCACATCAGCCCTCCTGATCCTAGTGGGCATGGCAGCGATTCTGTTCTTTGATTTCAACAACACATTACGTCACTTGTCTTGGCCAGAAAAATTGCTCGCATCTTTTTTCCAATCGGTCACCAGCCGCACCGCTGGCTTTAACACCTTGGATATCCATCTTCTCTCCGCTCCAACACTCTTTACAATTATGATCCTGATGTATATCGGCGGTAGTCCCGGTTCCTGTGCCGGCGGCATCAAAACCACAACGAGCGCCGTGATGGGCATTTTAGGGATCAACCGCTTTCTGGGCAGGGAACGAACCCAAATTATGAGCCGGACCATTCCAGAAGAAACAGTGGATAGTGCCACGCGATTGTTTGTGGTCTCAATTGCAATTATTGCCATTGCGACATTACTTCTATCCAGCGTAGAAACTTGGCATTTGCATGGAGAGGCCTCCCACGCCTTTTTCCTCAAGGCGTTATTCGAGTGTATTAGTGCCTTTGCCACCTGTGGACTTTCCATGGATCTTACTCCAACCCTCTCCGATCCTAGTAAGCTGATTCTCATCGTGTTAATGTATGTAGGCCGTCTTGGCCCATTAGGTATTATCACCGCCGTGGCCAAAACCACCGAAGAGCGGCCCTGGTATGCGGAAGAGCACATTATGATAGGTTGAATATGGCCAATCGACAACAATTCGCAGTAATCGGCATCGGGCAAACTGGGTTCTTTCTGGCACGCCACCTCACCCACCTTGGTCATGATGTGATCGCAGTGGACCGGGAAGAAGACCGGATCCAAGATATCACCCCCTATGTCGCGCAAGCCATCGTTGCTGATTGCACCCGCAAAAAGCAATGCCAATCCCTGCCCATTTCCGAGGCCGAGGCTGTGATCATTGCCATTGGAGACTCGCTGGAAGATTCTCTGCTGACCATTCTCAATCTCAAAGAAATCGGTATCAAAAATATTGTCGCGAAATCCGCAAGCGAGCAACATTCATCCATCCTAGCAAAACTTGGAGTGACCGAAATTTTCCACCCGGAACGCGATATGGCTGTCGCCCTAGCAGAACGCCTCAATCGTCCGAATATGTTGGAATTTCTGCCTTTTATGGAGGGTTACTCCATCGTAGAATGGGCTCTGCCAGAAGAACTCTCAGGCAAATCCTTGTTGGACCTGAATCTGACAAATAAATACGGAGTTCAGGTAATCGCGATCAAAGATGCAATGACAAATAAAGTTTCCATTGTGCCCAAAGCCAGTGCAACACTCCTGGACACAAATGTTCTTTTCCTTCTCGGCTCCAACGAGGCTTTAGAAAAACTGATGAAAAAGATGGATGCCTGAATCGTCATTTTCATAATTCAACAAATATGTATTTAATTATTTCATGTTCTACATATTTGAAATCCTAATCTTCAAAATCGTCAATAAATTGCGAATTCTCGCTAAAAAACACATTCGCCTTCGGAATGGTTTTTGCATAAATTTATGCCGGATAACATATTTCACCCAAAAACAAAAGGTACTCAATGAGCGCAATTGAACGAAAAGATGCTATTAATCAAATTACCCAACGCCCCCCAATGGATGTAAAACCCGCAGGAAAACTGGCAGATCTTTGGGCTACAGACGTTTTTGATCTTTTTAAAGCACGACAGGTTTTGCCGAAAGCGATCTACAAATCTCTGGAAAAAACCGTTCTCACAGGCTCACAACTTGATCCCGCGATTGCGGATGATTATGCGGCCGCGTTAAAGGATTGGGCTATCTCCAAAGGCGCTCTGTACTATTCTCACGTTTTCTACCCGCTTACAGGCCTTACGGCAGAAAAACATGACGCGTTCCTTTCTCCCCAAAGCGACGGCTCAGCTATCTCTGAACTTTCAGGTAAACTTCTAATTCAGGGCGAACCCGATGCATCCTCTTTCCCCAATGGCGGACTCCGTTCCACGTTTGAAGCTCGTGGTTACACGATCTGGGATGTCACCTCTTCTCCCTATGTGATCGAAAATGCGAATGGCGCGACTCTTTATATCCCAACCGCTTTTGTTTCCTGGACGGGTGAGGCCCTGGACAGCAAGACCCCCCTTCTGCTCTCCAACGCCGCAGTGAATAAGGCGGCCCAAAAGGTTCTTAAACTCCTCGGGCATACAGACATCGCACCAGTGAATTCAAGTCTGGGTCCCGAGCAAGAATACTTCCTGGTGGATACCCTCTTCGCGTCTCAACGTCCCGACCTGCTTTTGGCTGGCCGCACCCTATTTGGCAAATCCTCCGCCCGGGGTCAGGAATTCGAAGACCAGTATTTTGGCGTGATTCCTGAACGCGTCCACTTATTTATGCAAGAAGTGGAAGAAAAACTTTATCGTCTCGGCATCCCCGCCAAGACTCGCCACAACGAAGTGGCTCCTGCCCAATTTGAGATTGCCCCGATTCATGAAGCAGCCAATGTCGCTGCAGACCATCAGCATTTAATCATGACTATGCTCCGCACCGTCGCGAAGAAACATGGTTTTGTCTGTCTGTTGCACGAAAAGCCCTTTAAGGGAATCAATGGTTCCGGTAAACATGCCAACTGGTCTATCGGTAATGCCACCCAAGGAAATTTGCTCGATCCTGGCGAAACCCCACATGCCAATGCCCAGTTTCTGGTATTCTGTGGCGCGGTGATTCGTGGCGTCCATAAATTCGGAGGGCTGTTACGCGCTGTCGTGGCCTCAGCCTCCAATGACCATCGCCTCGGTGCAAACGAAGCTCCTCCAGCGATTATCTCCGTTTATCTCGGCACCCAACTGGCAGATGTATTTGAACAGATCAAGGCTGGTGCCCTGAAGAGTTCCAAGGCGAAAGGTACACTGCATATTGGTGTAGACACGTTGCCGAAACTCTCCAAGGATGCTGGCGACCGCAACCGTACCTCTCCGTTTGCCTTTACCGGTAATCGCTTTGAGTTCCGCGCGGTTGGTTCCTCTCAGTCTGTTGCTCATCCATTGGTGGCGATGAACACCATTCTCGCTGACTCCCTGGATTGGGCTGCCGCAGAACTGGAAGCCAGCTTGAAATCCGGTTTGGATATCAACAAGTCTATCGAAAAGCTTCTGAAGAAGGTCGTGGACGAACACGGTGCCGTAATCTTCAACGGAAACGGCTATTCCGAAGAATGGCACAAGGAAGCAGAAAAACGCGGCTTACGCAATCTGCGCACCTCTGCTGATGCTCTGCCCGTGTACAAGGAAAAAGAGGTGATCGGCCTCTTTGAAAAGCAAAAGGTTCTGACACCAGCAGAATTGGCTTCCCGGTTCGATATTTTCGCCGAACAGTACATCAAGTCAATCAACGTGGAAACCAATCTCTACATTGAGATTGCCAAGACCAGGATCCTACCGGCGGCGATTGAATTCCTAACTGCACGTGTGGAATCCCAGGCCGTTTTGTCCGACGCAAAAATCGAAATTGACTCCACAGACATCAAGATTGTCGGTGAGCAAATCAAGGCTTTGCAGGCTGCAGTGCGCAAACTGGAAAGCTCCTCTAAGAAAGACGACTTCAAGTCCGTCGAGGAACACATGCAATACTACGCGAATGATATCAAGGGAATCTTTGATGAGATTCGCGCAGCTGCGGATGCTCTGGAAGACGAAGTGTCTGACGATCTGTGGCCGCTTCCCACTTACACCGAGATGCTCTGGATCCGCTAATCCAGTCTTCTTGGTTTCTCTTTTGGCGCCTCACCTGTGAGGTGCCTTTTTATTTGTAGAGCACTCTAAAATCAATCAACCTCGAGGCCTTTTCGAACGAGATTGATACAAGGGGGCGCAATCGTAGCCAGAACGAACCGAATGGGAATTTTTAGAGAGATCCAGAAGTCTTTGACGCATACACTCATCATTTTTTAACAATCACACCTTGGTTTTTCTGGATTCCTTTTATAAATAAAAAGAAGCGTGAACGATAAATCACGCAGCCTCACTCTCATTCCCTGCCGTCCATCATCGGCGTGATCCAGGGGAAATCAGAGGTCTCCGACATCATCGACTTTTCGCGATGCTCTGTGTTCAATCCCACGAATCTGGTCTCACGCCATCCCCTGGTCGAGGCTAACATACAAGGAGAGAAGAATGAAAAAATCGGCCATATCTATAATTTCTGTACTCGTGTTTCTTTTCGTTTCTGGGCTGTCAGGTTGCGCGAAAAAACCTCCTGCAGAAACCGCTCCTCCACCCCCTCCAGAAGAACCGGCTACGCAACCGGCTCCAGAACCCCCACCCCCCCCAGTCGATGATGGAGCTGCTGAACGTGAGCGTCTAGAAAAACAACGCCTGGCTCTTGAAAACCTGCTGAATCAGATCTCTGGAGAAGAGGTGCTTTTCGCCTATGACGAAGCGGCTTTGACTCCACAAGGGAAGGACATCCTGACTCGCATTGGAGAAATCCTCGTTAAAGAACCCAAGTTGATGGTCTTGATCGAAGGCCATACTGATGAAAGAGGTACCGAA
>DATIQS010000462.1:0-2152 GCA_035470605.1 Fibrobacteraceae bacterium | reverse complement strand
GAGGCCAACGGGGTAAAACGCATCCGGGGACGCGCCCCTTCCACCGCAGAATCCGAGAGTTTCAAACTCTGGGGAAGTGGCTCCGCAGTCTCTTCTGGAGTCGCTTCTTCGGAGATTGCTCTTTCTGAGGAAGGCTCCGTGGCCATCGCAGAAACAGCCAATGCGGCGGTACTAACCGCCTGATCGATCGCGGTTTCCAATTGCTCCAAAGAGAGTCCCTCTGTAGGAGAAACCGAGGGTTCGTCTTGCGCTTCTTGCTCCTGTGGAGCTACCGCAGGAGGCTCTGTTTCAGGATCACTAGATGGGCTGACGACCGATTCTGGTGGTGCTGAAAGAGCCTCTTCTGTTTCGGAAGACGAAGAGGGGGCGGACTCCTCTGCCGGAGCCTCCTGATTGATGGCCCCAAGCAAAGAATTCAATGCGACGTCCATATCCTGAGGAGCGGCGTCTTGGGGGGCGGCCTCTTCCTGAGATTCTGACTTGGATTCGTCTTCGCTCATGGGACTCCATCAACGGATAATCATCAGCTTGCTCTTTTTGAGCACCTTGCCACTCTGGCTGATGGTGTAAAGATACGTGCCTGAGGCAACAGGACGGTCATGATTATTGCGCAAATACCAATCAAATTGAGGAGCTTGAGCTCCTTCCGCACTATAAAGGAAACTGTTTTTCTTCCGCTTGGTGCTATAAACCAGATTGCCATCCACACTGTAGATGCGAATTTCTATTTCCTTTTCAAGATTGACACCCTTGATCTGATGCAAATTTTTAAAGCTGATGCAGCCTTTCTCCCGGTGTTCTGCATTGGAAAATTTGAATGGATTGGGGAATGCATAAAAATCCGTTGCTCCAACCACAAAACGAAAACTGTAGGAATCCACCGTATCCACCACCGGCCAGCTGGTGATTCCATTGCTGTCGCCGTCCAGAGTGTGTCCTTGAGAGCTCGCAATGGAAGGGGAAAGCCACACCTGAACCGAATCACTGGAAAGAAACTTGTATTTCGGACGTAAAACCAACAGGCTATCTCCCCGATCAAGTTTCAGATACCGAAAATCGGACAACAGGTTATTTCCATAACGGGAACGCATCTGCACTGTCGTATTGGAATCCCCATCCAATGTGCTCAAATCGAGCGCCAGGGTCGTATCGCCATCCAGCACCATCGTGGTGGACAAAGGCTTGGAAAACAAGATGCGGATATCTTCGTCAGGATCATAGAGTTCGCCTTCCTTGGGCCAAGTTTCCAACACACGCAACGTAGAGGTATCCGTAGCCACCACTAGAGTCGTATCCAAAGTTCCAGCGGTTGTCAAAACGTGCTTCCCCTGGAGATCCAATGGGTTTCCTGCACTGTCAACGATGCTGTTGGAGAACCAAATTCCCAGCTGGTCTCCCCGTAAAAAATACCCGGGAGGAGGCTTGGCACCAATAGAATCGCTCACCGTGGTGTAATACGGAGTGAAAATGGCCGTATCAGCCATGCCCGTCAAAGTAACGCCCGTGCGTTTGGCGAGCCGAAGAGAATACACCGTCGAATAGGCACTCTCCAGAGTCGTAATTCCATTGACCCCGCGGGCGATGCTGTCCAAGCGGGAATAAATCTTAAGGTAGGAGGGCAGGCTAGCGGTTCGCACGGGCTCTGAGAAGGCAAAGACCAGGGAGGAATTCACAGCGAAATACGGCGTCAAAGCCACCCGAGACGTGTCATCCTGAAGTTGCGAAAAAACCTGAACAGAAGGCAGATCGTCCCAACGGACGGTGAAAGGCACCTTGAGTGACGGGGTAAGGAAATCACTCGTGGTGAGATAAAGCGTATCGTGTACCGTCTGGTCACCAGACATACTGGAGACATCAAAGGAAAGGCGAACGGGGAGTTCCTCCCCTGCCGCGACGGTAATGGGGGTCGTGATCCGTGAGACATCGGTATTGTCCTGCACCACACTGAGGCTGTTCGCCAGAATCTGGTAATCCAGCCAGTCCCCATCGTCATTTCCAGTACGCACGGAAAGCACTTGTAGAGACAGGGAACCAATATTGCGGATTCCCACCTCCTGGTTCGCGGAGGTCTTACTGGAAGCCAGAATAAAACGCAGCGAATCCTGCAAATACGTGAGCGACACTTCCCAGCCCCCGGACGTGTCCACCCGTG
>DATIQS010000461.1:0-13642 GCA_035470605.1 Fibrobacteraceae bacterium | reverse complement strand
TGGCAGACGTTTCTGGTATCGTGCGGTTTTAAATCCAATGTCACCCCTGATCGACGCCCCAAATTTTAGCATTGAACGGGGGTTACGGTATCTATGCGTTCGATTCAAGGACGCGCATCAGGTCCTGAGCACTTGCTCCATCAATGGCGGGTTGCGGAATGATTTAGCGTTTTTGCTCAATAGTCAGACTTGTGAAGGCAGCTCGCAGCACCCTCGAACCAGAAATTTGCACCTCTTGTCGCGCGAAGACCTACACCGGCAAAGTTGCGAAGATGCCGGTTTGGATCCGCATCGCACCGCCGTTTTAGGCACCGCCGCGAACATGGATTATGCGGCATTGCGCGAGTCCTCTTACGAGGACGCCCAGGTCACCGCAGTCGTCACCGCCGGGGTAGAAGGGAACGCTGGACGAGCTGGCGATCCAGCCCAATGGCATGAAAGCGATGAAGGCTATCGCCCAGCGCATTCCGTACCGGGAACCATCAACATTATTTTGCTTTTCCATCAATCCTTGAGCCATGCCGCTTTAGCGCGTAGTGTAGTCACCCTCACCGAAGCCAAAAGCGCCGCTCTGCAAGACTTAGCGATCGGAAGCCGCTACAGTTGCGGATTGGCTACAGGGACAGGCACCGATCAATACGCAGTGGCCTCTCCCTTTGCGGAAAAGGCGCGCTTTCATTGGACCGGAAATCACGCGAAACTCGGAGAACTTGTGGGTTGCGCAGTGCACGACGCTGTTCTAGAAGCCCTGCGCTGGCAGAATGGATTGGAGATCAGCGTAACCCGAGGTCTTTTCCATATCCTACGGCGCTTCGGCGTCGATGAAGCGGTATTCCGCACAACCGTGGAGCAGGTGGTGGAAGATGCGGCGCAAAGGGCGTTCCTGCTGGATTCTCTGCCCATGCTTACCAACGATCCGAAAGTCAGCGCTTGCGCTTGCGCCATCGCCGCCATTCTAGATCGACGCAACATCGGGGCCCTGTCCACCACATCCGTGCAAGAAGCCGTGGTGTGGCAAAGCGCCCTATGCGCCGTCTCCATTTCTGGGCATCCCGAACGATTGGAGGTCTATCGGGCCTCTATCGCGGCACTCCCCGACCCAAGCCCCATCAACACAGTGGCGAAAGCCGTAGAATTAGGTTGGCGGGACAAATGGGAAGGCGGAATGCCAGACCCGATTCCCCGTTAGGTTTACCAGTTCTCGCCCAGCAGCTCGAAGTATTCCTGCTTATGCGCGCAAGCCGGACAAACCAATGGAGCGGATTCGCCTTCATGCAAATAACCGCAATTAATGCAACGCCAGATCACCTTCCCATCGCGTTTAAACACCTTGCCTTCCATCAGGTTTTTGTACAAATCGCGATACCGTTTGCCATGCTGGCGCTCCGCCACACAGACTGCGTCAAAGACCTTCGCAATCGCCTCGAAACCTTCCTCGCGGGCGACTTTGGCAAATTCTGGATACATCTCCTGCCATTCATGCTCTTCGCCCATCGCCGCCGCTTCCAAATTTTCCAACGAGCTTCCGACTTTCCCTGCCGGGAAAGAAGCCGTAATTTCCAGATCACCCCCTTTGAGAAAGCCAAAGAAACGCTTGGCGTGTTCCTTCTCCTGATCGGCAGTCTCTTCAAAGATGTTTGAAATTTGCACCAGGCCCTCCTTGCGGGCCGCACTGGCAAAATAGGTATAGCGATTGCGAGCCTGAGATTCCCCGGCAAAGGATTTCAGCAGATTCGTTTCCGTACGGGATCCTTTAAGTTCAGCCATTGTTTCCTCCTCGGTTTAGGTCTGATGAATACGGCTGTTCAACATTTTTACGCGCATCACAATTTATTTCAAGGGAAAAGTGTCCCAACAACAATCGTCCCAATCGACGTCCGGGTTTGGGCTCTGCCATCCACTTCTGGAGCCGAACCGTCACACACAAGCCACACAGAGCTCATCGTCAAGAATGGCGAATGGGATATCATCTCAAATTCTCTGCTTTGATGGGATGCGGACATGCACCATGAAACTGGCCACACCCTGCCACATCCAATCCTTGGAAGTGTGATCTAGGGGGGTATATTCCGTGCAGGCTAGTGGCAAATAAAAATTTTGATCCCAGCCCAAGGTAAACTGCAGGCTCGGCCACGGTCTCCACAAAACCTGCACCCCTGGCGTCGCACCAATACCAATAAGATTCTCATCGCCCTCCTCAATCCGGGGGCTTTTCACCCAAATCCAGGTCACTGTTGGCAATTTGATATGGGCCTGAACTTCTGTGGTCTTCGTTGGACGGTTATTCCAATTGATCCCGACCAAACTCCAACTAGCTCCCCAAACCTCGTGTTCCTTTCCGGGATGGATGATGAATGTCGTGGGAAACAAGGTAAGCCACCAAGGTTTAATGTGCATCTCCTGATCCATAGACATCATGGAGCGCCAGCGCTTGGGAACGCGGTCGCGATTCTGCCGCAACACCTCGGGAGAGATGACGCCGAAAACGTCGATAGCAACTCCGGGCAAAAGAGTCTGCCCATCAGAGAGAGACGAAGGCAGATAATGAAACGCAGGGCCAATGGAAATATCCACAGGGACCTCCACTTCTTTCGAAGTCTGGCCCCCCCAGACCATCGCACAAAACAACAAGGCACAGCCGGAAACAGTAATTTTTCGCATCTTCAGAAAATAGAAAAGCCCGCCATGCAGCCCATGCGAACCCATTTCCATTGACGCCACCGCAGGAAAAAGGGAACTTTTTAGTATGCATTACGCGGAATCCAAAGAAAACCTAGCAGAGTTTAAACAAGGACTCTCCATCACGGCTGTGGCGGAGGCCTTAGGGCTAGCACCGGAGCATGGAAAATTCCGCTGCTTCAACCCCAGTCGGCACAGCCACGCCGATCGAACCCCCAGTGTTTCCCTCTCGGAAGAAAAAGGCCTTTATCGTTGTTGGGTCTGTCCAGATGTACGAGGGGACATCATCAATCTTGTGCAACAGGTTCGTCTCTGTGGATTCCATGAAGCCATAGAATGGCTTCGGGATTCCTTTCCCCAAAACACCCCACTCCTTAAGTCACAAGCCCCTTTTCAGAAGTCCCCCGTCCCCTCTTTAGAACCCTCAATTTTTTCGCAATCCTTCAGAAACAGCTCGCATCCAGAACCCTATTGGCGAGAAAAAACGATTCTGGCTTTTCTACGCCTTTTGTCCCCAATCGAAAGCTCTAATTCCAAAGAAAGCAACCCAGCCATGGAATATCTGATTGGTCGCAAAATTTTTCGAAAGACCTGGACCGCCATGCGATTACGCTGGGTGGACGACTATGGTCGGATTAACGACGCGTTGCGACGCGATTTTGATACGAATCTGCTTCAGGAGGTAGGAATCACCAATGAGCAAGGGAATTTACGCTTTTATAAACATCGCCTGATCCTTCCCTACCTGGATGAACAGAACCGCCCTTTGCATTTTCAAGCCCGAGCCTTGAATTCTGAAGTCACCCCCAAAGAACTCAGTCTGAAGGGCCACATCCCTTGTCCCTACAATCGGAAGGCTTTGGATCAAAGGCCCGGTTTCCTATATCTCTGCGAAGGCCCCATTGACACCCTGACTCTAATTGAACGGGGAATCCCTGCCGTCGGAATTCCTGGAGTGGGCCATTTAAAACCAGAATGGATTTCTCTTTTTGCGCAAAAGCAGGTCATTCTCTGTTTTGACAACGACGAAGCCGGGCGTATTGCCACAGGGAAAACCATTGAATTATTCCACCAGCAGGGAATCGAAGCCAAGGCGTTCTCAGTGCTCCCTGATGGAACAGATATCAACGATTGGTTTGTCCGGCCACAAAAAAAGCCTCGGGAAACCCGAGGCGAAAATTCGTCTGAAACGTGATTACTGGCCCAAATATTTGCGGCCCGTTCCGAAATTATCCTTGTATTCCACATAATCAGGCACAAAGCCTTTTTCAAAAGAAAATTCAACCATTACAGAACAGGTCCCCTCGTTCAGGGACTTCCCCTTTCCGTTGACCAGTTTTTCCTTGGTGGGTTTCATTGTGTCCGCACCGGAGCACCAGCCACTTCCAGCCGCTTTATTGACCACTTCCTTGCCATCCGTGGAGACCAGTTTGATGGTCTTCGTATCAAATTCCGTGTTGTTTCCAGAGGAGTTCCACAGCTGGAGCTCTCCCTTCAAACCGGAGCTTGTGAGGGCAATGCTTGGGAATGCGATGACATAACCATACTTATTGACCCAACGACTCGGATTTTCCACGCCTGCCGCCTCAAAAATCAAGAAGTCCCCGCGATTCTTTTTGCGCACTTCGTTTAACGCCGCCTTCAAATCAGCATTGTTTGGAGCAACAACTTCAGCCAAGAGATACTCGTATTCACGAGCGACTGTGTTTTCGATATCAGCCGCATTCTTTAGGACGGCTCCTATATATTTAGATTCCATGGCGTTGCGGGAGGCTTGAATCGCAGAAGCCCCTACTTTTCCATTTTGGGCGGAAACTTCCTCTGCATGCTTTAGGTTGTTGAATCCCTGCAAAATAAATTCATAATCGATATCTTCGGTCGTTGCTTGGATTTCGCCAATACGGGCCAGCGTGGTAATATACTCCTCAATCACTTTCGGATCCTTCGAATCCTTCATGTATTTCGCGATTTGCTCCAAATAGGCAGAGACAACTGTGCTCATTGGGTCGTGCTTTGCTGTTTTTTCTGCTTGCCGCAAATAAGCCAGAGAGAAATTGTCGTAAAAGGTTTCAGAAACGCCACCTTTTTGTTCCGCCTTGGTATACATGGCGATCGCGTTGCTGAGTTTTCCTTTTTGAAGGAATTCATCACCAAGGCTTTCCTGTTTGGATTTACAGCCAGACAGGAACAAGGAACCCATGATGGGCACAAGAATCCAGTAAGTGTTGATTTTCATGCTTTCCTCATTGTTTTTTGGGGTATAGTTGGGTATAATCCCATTTAGATGTTTACATCAATTTAATTAAAACAGTTGTGCGAACAAAAAATTTTTCATGGAGTCCCGATGAGGGTTCTTGTCATCTCTCCGGAAGCAGGAGCAGGACCTCTTTCCAGTGGTTTGGCGGATTCCATTGATGATTTGGTTCATGCTTATACGTCTTTAGGGATTGAGGTTTGCGTTTATTCTCCCTTTTATGAAAGCGGGCCTTCACAAACCACGCCTCCTCTGGAAGAAATTTTTAAGGGTACAGAACCTGTCTGTCAAGAATCTTTCTCTATAATGAAAGCTTCGGGTTCGCCTTTTCATTTTGTACGTCATGCGTCCTATTTCCTTCGCCATGGGCAATACAACGATGTGGATCAAGTTCCTTATTGGGATAACCATTTGCGATTTGCTTTGCTCGCTTCTGCCGCATTGACTCACGCTCAGGCCTCGAGTTGTCGGCCTGATTTTGTTCATTGTCATGAATGGGGAGCCGCCTTGGCAATCGCCTATGCCAGGGATCAATACGCGGATTATTTCCAGAACATTCCCATTCTTTTTACCATCCACAACGTTGAATACGACTTCCATTTTTTGGAGCAGGATATTGAGCGGATTGGTCTGAAACGCAAAGATTTCAATATCGATGGTTATGAATTCTGGGGGAAGGTCAGCCTGTTGAAAACAGGGATTCTTTATGCGGATCAGGTCATTTTTACATCCAATGGATATTGCCACCAGGTTTTAAATCGTGATTTGGCTGGTGGTATTCGTGGCTTCCTGGAAATGCACCGTGGCAAGGTTCATGGATTACAACATGGCATTGATTATTCCCGCTGGACACCTTTTCAAACATCAAACCCTATTGCACAGAAAAAGCAGGCCAAAGCGCAATTGCAAGAAGAATTGGGGCTTGAACGATCCGACGACATTTTTTTGGTCTATTGCCATTTGGACAAGGAAACCGAGCGTACCACAGAAATTCTTTTCACGATCCTCACAAATTTGTTCCAGTTGCCTCTGCAATTAGTCGTGGGACAACCCAGCAACGATCAGGAGCGTGAATATTTTCAGGCCCTTTCTCAGCAGAATACTGGCCGCATGGCTACTGTCGCTTTGAATCATGGGATTGAAATCCCGAAAAAGCTCCTCGCGGCGGCGGATCTCCTCTTCCTTTCCCACACGGAAGAACCTTCCGCTTCTCTAGTTTTGAAAGCTTTGGCCTGTGGCGCCATTCCTCTCACGGGTCAGGATGTTGGCTGCGCAGGATTATTAACCCGCTTTAATGGGGAAAATTTTCAGCAAGCCAACGCCCTTTTAATGAGCGATCCGTGGCCAGACCAAATGTTGCGCCATTTACGCACGGGCTTGGACCTTTTCGCCTCCGATCGGGAGAAATGGAATCAACTGGTTACCAATGCTTTAGCTTTCCGCTATTCCTGGGAGACCACTATTTCCGAATACCTGCGTTTGGCCCAGATTAAACCATCAGTCGTCTGAACGTCCACCTAACAATCCTGCACGTAAAGCCCAATAAAACAGCATGGCTAAAGAAGATGCAGCAGCGGCCACATAAGTCATGCCCGCAGCTGTGAGAACGCTAGACACCATTTCTTGCTCTTCACCTTCTTGCGTGATGCGAAGGCGCACGAGCTGTTTTTTGGCTCGCGAAGAGGCGTCAAATTCTACCGGGACTGTGACCAAGGTGAAAAACGTGGCTGCGGCGAAAAGCAAAACGCCCGTTACCGCGATCATATGCCCAAAGTTGCTGGCAATTCCAAGCAGCATTCCAATAATCACTAGCCAGGGCCCTAGATTGGAACCAATGTTGGCTGCCGGGACAATGGCAGAGCGTACCCACATGGGGAAGTAGTTTTCCGCATGTTGCAACGCGTGACCCGACTCATGTGCGGCAACGCCAGCCGCCGAGGCGTTACGTCCATGATAAACATCATGACTTAGTGCCAGGGTTTTGGTCATTGGGTTGTAATGATCCGACAGAAAACCGCTGTGCTCCACAATTTGCACATCGGTAATTCCAGCATCCCGTATCACAGCTGCAGCAACCTGAGCTCCTGTTATACCAGATAAAATGGGAATTTTTTGTCCGGCCTTAAAGCGAGATTTGACCCTCAGAGAAACCAGCCCGGAAAGAGCTAACGTCCCCACAAGGATTATCAGATAGAGGGGATCAAAACCGAACATGGGACCTCCAATGAAGAAAGTTCAGGATTTCAATAAACTTAAGTTACGAAATTCGTTGTATTCGTTCTATGGGAAACAGGCAATTCAAGGCAATATTGACTCTCTGCGATATTCGATTTAAGGTTTTTTATCGCGTTTTCCGTTTTTTGGGGAAAAATTACCGGTAGGAGGCCGTTCGTTTTCTGCTAATTTTAAGGGGGGCGAATTTCGCACTAGATAACGGACTGGACGATTTTCTTGATAGGATTTCACGCTTTCCAGCAATTGATCCATAAAATCCGTGCCATGAATGTCCAAGCCTTTGCAGATTTTTAGCATGGTTTCGAGGGAGGGCATCCGTTCTTGGCGTTCTACCATGGAGATGTATTGTCGAGTGAGCCCCGAAATGGCTGCGATTTGATTTTGCCGTAGTCCAAGTGCTTCCCGCCTGCGAATGATGGTAACTGCCAACGCTTCACGAAGGGGTCTCCCCTGTTCTCTTTTTACCGACTTATTCACAGGCCAAAATTATCTCGTTTTGAGTTAAAAAGGGGAAAACATCTGTTTGCATTCTGGGCAAAAGAGAGTGGCTTTTTGTAAATAAATGCCAAATATTGGAGGTTTTCCCATGATAAACCATAAAAAATCGGTCTGGATTATCTCATGTTTTTTCCTTCTGATGGGCTGCTCTACGGGGCAGGCTGCGGACAATACAAAGGGTCATCTCGCTATTGGGGCTCCCCAACCGCCAGCCCTTGATCCAGCAAGCCAGAAGGTGTTGGGTGATTTTCGGAATTCTATTGCCGATATGGTGGACAAGGTGGTCCCGGTGATTGTCAGTATCCAAACTGAGGCGACTGTTTCTCAATCCGATCTTTCTGGCCAGCTCGATCCCTTTGAATTTTTCTTCGGTCCTGGTTTCCGTAGCGAAGGCAATCAACAGCAGAAGCGTTTGCCCAAACAGGAAGGCCTGGGCTCTGGAGTGATTGTATCCAAGGAAGGGTACATTCTCACTAACAACCACGTGGTGGAAAAGGCGGACAATATTACGGTGACTCTTGCGGATAAAAGAGAGTTTAAGGCGAAAATTATTGGTACCGATCCTCAGACCGATGTCGCTATTATCCAAATTGAAAAGGCGCCTAAGGATTTGCCGGTCGCTTTTCTTGGCAAATCGGAAAAATTGCGGGTGGGTGAATGGGTGGTTGCTGTGGGGAATCCTTTTGGCTTGTCTCGTACCGTAACTACGGGGATTGTCTCTGCAAAAGGAGTCCACAATCGCGGCATTACCAGTTACGAAAATTTCATCCAAACAGACGCTGCCATTAACCCGGGTAATTCTGGTGGAGGGCTGTTTAATCTGGCTGGAGAATTGGTGGGCATCAATACGGCGATTTTGAGCCGTAGCGGAGGTTTTCAGGGGATCGGATTTGCCATCCCTATTGATTTGGCTCGTTCTGTGATCGACGACTTGCTGCAATTTGGGAGGGTTTCCCGTGGCTGGCTGGGGATCAGTATTCAGGATGTGGATCCGAAGCTCGCTAAAGCCATGCAGTTGGACGGAGCCCAAGGTGCTGTGGTATCCGAGGTGTTTCCAGAGAGTCCTGCGGCTAAGGCGGGGCTACAAGCAAGCGATGTGATCGTATCCGTCAATGGACAACCCGTCCGTGACGCGAATGATTTACGCAACGCGGTGGCGATGGTCAAACCGGGCAACAAGGCGAATTTGGGAATTCTTCGCGACGGCAAGGCGATGACGCTTCAAGTGGTGACGGGTTCCCGCGATGATTCCGAAGTGGCTGCGGCCGAAGGGGAATCCTCGGTCTCGAACTCCAAAGAGTTGGGAATGGAGGTCGCTCCCCTGACCGACGATTTGCGGAAGGAGCTGGGGGTCTCCAAAGAGGAAGGCGGCGTCTTGGTTCGCTCTGTGACGGGCAATGGTCCTGCGGCAGAGGCCGGGCTTCAGCCCAATGATGTTCTGCTACAGATCAATCGCAAATCCGTGAAGAGCGTGGCAGGCTTTGAAGGGATCCTGAAGCAGGAAAAGAACTCAAAAAGCCTGTTGCTCCTGATTAAGCGGAATAAAGGGCGTTTCTTTCTGGTCCTGGAAAGGAACGGATAGGCCCTCCAGTCTGACCCGGGTTCCCGAATGAATTAAATTTCATATTGTAGTTTCATCAGGGATCCCGGATGTCTTATTTCTTTTCGTTTGTTTGTCTTGCTTTGTCTTTGCTGCTTTTTTCCTGCGGAGGCGGTGATGATAATCCTGCCGCAACAGATGATCCCGAATCAGGCTCCTCCTCTTCTGCTGCCGTGGATACGGCTGGTTTGCTGACTGATTCTCGAGATGGGCAGGTGTATCGTAAAGTTGTTATTGGTTCTCAGGTCTGGATGGCGCAGAATCTGAATTATTCTGGGGTTGACAGCGTGGGGGACCGCGCATACACCATTGGTTGGTGCTATGGCGTCGGTGATGTGGATACCTCTGACCGGAGCGATGCGGAGTCCTGCAATACCTATGGACGTTTTTACCGCTGGCAAGAAATGATGGGCTTGGCTAGAAGTTTTGGCTCAAAATATTGGGATGAAGAGGATACTTTGTACCAGGGAATTTGCCCGGATGGTTGGCATGTCCCGACAGGGGCGGAGTGGGATTCTTTGGTGGTTACGATGGGTGGCGTGGACGCGGCAGGGGAAGCACTGAAATCTGCTGAGAATTGGAATGGAACCAACACGGTCGGGTTTAATGCGCTACCCGCTGGAATTCGATACGTTGCAGGGGCCTGGGAAGGATTAGGTACATTTGCCTATTTCTGGTCCACCGAGCAAGCCTATACCTCAAGTATTAGTACAGGCGCCTATACGTATTATGTGAATGAGAATGCAGCTGTCGTCACCTATGTCCACGGCAAATTTGGTGGTGCGTCTCTGCGTTGTGTGCAGAATCCTTAATTCGGCTTTTTTCCCGGGTCCTTGTTGCGTTTTATGCGATTTGACGAAGCCGCTCTTTTTTCAAGAGGTGACGATTTTTCTGGATCGAGGGGAAATTCGTAACGGCCACGCAGAACACAGCCTTTTTCTCCAGGGACACAGGGACTTTTACGCAGGAGACATTCGCCTCGAAAGAGATGCCGACACTCCCAAGTCATGACAGACCGTTCTGGATTGGATAGATTTCTGGTCGCGGGGATTGATTCATCTGGCAAAAATAAATCGGAGGCCCTATGGCGGTTCAACATTGTTTTTTGGGAATAGCCCTGTCCATCTCCCTGGCCTCGGCAACAGCAATCCATTTGAGTGGTACGGTGGTGGATGAGTCAGGAGTGCCTATCGAAGTGGCGGTCGCTGGCCTAATGGTTGACGGGCAGGTGTTGCCTCGTTTGTACACGCAAAGCGACTCCTCCGGCGCCTTCCAGCTCGACTCCTCTGACGGGGGTGTGGCGGGGATATTGCCGGGGAATACGATACGTTATCGTTCCGGTGCCTTGGCTTGGTACGCACGCGAGGCCGCGAGTGTTCAGGTGGAGGCGCTGACCATCCAAGGTCGTGTCGTTTCTTCTCAACGTCTGGACGCCGGTGTCGGGACTCAGGAGGTTCTTGGCTTTCAGGGCCTACTGGCGAACCAATCGGCTGGCGTTTATCTGCTGCAGGTCCGTCAGGGAAACACAATTCTTGCGATCTCCCAGGTTGTGAATACGGGGGATGCCTCTGGGAACCTCCGTCTGGTTTCCGCTGGGGCCTCCTCTGCGATATCCGTCTTGGCCAAGTCGGCCACGGGATTCAGCTTAGTGGTGCACAAAGCAGGTTATACTCCAGATACGCTAGACATCTCCAATACGGAAACGGATCTCGGAAACATCACCCTAACTCGGGATTCCTTAGAAGACACTATCGACTCTATTTTGGCGCTCATGAGTACCGCGCAAAAGATCGGGCAGATGACCCAGGCAATTATCGGCAATATTTCTAGCTCCGATATTGGGACTTATTCCCTGGGGTCTGTGCTGAGCGGTGGCGATGAGGATATCGGGGATTACAACGCCCTGCAGACTGTTGCCATGAAACAAAGCCCTGCCATTCCTATTGTTTATGGGGTAGATGCCGTGCATGGAAACAATAAAGTTGAAGGGGCTGTGATTTCTCCGCATAACATTGCGCTGGGCGCGACTCGGGATACCAATCTCGTTCGACGCATGGCTGAAGTGACGGCGAAGGAGGTACGAGCGTCTGGGGTAGACTACACCTTCGCTCCCTGTATTGCGGTGGTGCGTGATGAACGCTGGGGCCGCACCTATGAAAGCTTCGGAGAAACACCAGAGCTTGCGGTGATGATGGCTGACGCTTTTATTCGGGGCCTTCAAGGAGACCGCTTTGATGCAGATTGGCGCGTGCTTGGAACCGCCAAACATTATCTAGCGGATGGCGGTACGGAGTATGGGACCAGTACTGCAGGCTGGGAAGGTGCCTGGGGTCTCCTCGACGAAGGTGATGCGCAAATCGACAGCGCCGAGGTGCGTAGTATTCATCTGCCGGGATACATCGCAGCCGTCAACGCCAATGTGCTATCGATCATGGCTTCCTATTCGAGCATCAACGGCGTCAAGAATCATGGCAACTATGGTTGGCTTACGACGGTGCTCAAAGACGAACTCGGTTTTGAGGGCTTCATTATTTCCGACTACAACGCCATTATCCAAATTAATTCCTCATCCTATTCCAACTCCGTCAAGCAGGCGATCAATGCGGGAATCGATATGGCTATGGAGGCTGGAGGAGATGGTTATTACGACCATGCCGATTTTATTTCTACCCTGGAATCCCTGGTGGCCAAGGACAGCGTTCCCATTTCGCGCATCAATGACGCCGTGCGACGGATTTTGCGTTCTAAGTTGCGCGCAGGCCGTTTTGCCCATCCCATGAGTGACAGCACCTACCTGGATTCACTGGGAAGTGACGCCCACCGGGAAGTCGCGCGTGAGGCTGTACGTAAGAGTCTTGTGGTGCTCAAGAATGACAATAGCACTCTTCCCTTATCGAAAACAGGTTCCAAAATTGCCGTATTCGGCAGCCATGCCGATGACGCTGGTTTGCAGTGCGGTGGCTGGACCCTGAGCTGGCAAGGCTTTTCAGGGGATATTAGCGGCGTCACCACGATCCTTTCTGGAATGCAAAGCGCGGTGAGTTCTTCGACGGTTGTTTCCTCTTCTCAGTATTCGCTTCCCAGTGATGCGGATGACCTTGTTCTGGTGATTGGTGAAGACCCATACGCAGAATATTTGGGGGATAGTGCGGCCTCAGATTTAACCTTGACATCCTCCCAATTGTCCGCAATTTCTACCGCCTCCGCTACGGGCATCCCTCTCACGGTTGTATTGGTCACAGGTAGGCCACGCATCATTCCAGATAGCACTCTTTCCCAAATCGACGCGTTGGTTGAAGCCTGGCTCCCCGGTTCCGAAGGCGAAGGTGTGGCGGATATCCTTTTCGGCGATTACTCTCCTAGCGGAACGCTTCCTATCTCTTGGCCCAAGAACACCTCACAGGTGCCTATCCATTTTGGCGATAACGACTACAATCCGCTCTATGAGTATGGCTATGGATTGACATGGTAAATAATTATTTTTGCAATAACCAAACACTCAAAGGAGTTCCAAATGGGTAAAGGCGATCGTCGCAGTAAACGTGGTAAAATCTGGCTCGGCACATCTGGCAAGACCCGCCCCAAGACCACAAAATGCTGCACCTGTAAAAAGGATGCAACCACTGAGAAGGCCTCCCCAAAGGCCACCAAAAAGGCTTCCTCCAAAAAAGCGAAAGAACCCAAAGCCGCAGAATAATTTAGTCGTTCTAAGGACTACACGACCGCTCCCGATGGGGCGGTTTTTCTTGTGGTGCGCCCGGCACGGGCGCAGTCTTGGAGGTGCAAGTCCTTTCGTAAGCTGCGAACGAAATGAATCCCACACAAGCCCCATGGATGGGGCGACCCGATTCACCAACGGTGAGCCCGATCGAGCAACGGCTTCGGGCTTCGCCAGTTAGCCGGGTGCTAAAGGGGAATTCACAGGATGTAAATCATCAATCGACTCGGTCAACAGCGGGGTCTAGGATAAGTAACGGTAGGGAGGCTAACTGTAACGGAGCCCTGGTTGATTACAGTGACCGCGTAGCGATTGGGGGAGGGCCCTGCGGGGGCTGGCGGGGGTTGTTCTTTGTGTGTGGTGTTTTCTTGATGCCTTTTCGCAAAATCGGCAAATACTTTTTTGGGGGGAGGAGCGAAAAAGGCTGGCCTCTTTGGCGAAACTGTGCAGAAAGGACGCCCCTCGCCTCCTGGCCTGCTCGTTTTGGCCTTGATTCGAATTAAGACTCAGAGCTTATTTAGGGCTTGCATAAAAATGATTTTACCTAGTATTTACAAGGCGTGAGCGGCGAATCATATACTTTTCTGTGCAAAGAAAACCATGACATCAGGAGAAAGTCCTTGCACCAGATGAACGACAAAATCACATCCCGCATCCC
>DATIQS010000460.1:0-6895 GCA_035470605.1 Fibrobacteraceae bacterium | reverse complement strand
AGTAACGGTCCAGAAATTTTGACCGTTTGTTGATCGGGCTTTGGAGATGGGCTGGAGCCTTTCTCACAAAAGTGTGCTGAGGAGATTTATATTCCATTTATGATGCGGAATGTTGTCTCCTTTTTTTGTGGAATCATCCTTTTGTCCTCCTGCCAGCAGCCTGGAGAAGAACGAGCTAGTCATGAAAAGCAGCTGTTGCGGCATCGTTTTTTGGTGGGAATTGTTGCGAAACCTCGGCCGATTGCACGTCAGGTTCAGGGGGTGGGTGTCCTGATTCCTGCGGAACAGGTGGAAATACGAAGCGAAGTGTCTGGGCGCATTCGATCATTGCTTTTTCAGGAAGGCCAGCGGGTCGCCCAAGGAACTTTATTAGTGAAGTTGGAGGACGCGGAGCTTTTAGCGGAGAAAGCGAAAGCGCAAAGTCAGATCGCCCTGTTGGAGATTACCCAGGCACGACGGAAGCAGCAATTGGACTTGCAGGCAATTAGTCAGCAGGATTATGATCAGGGTGCTGCGGATTTGGCGAGTGCTCAGGCTAATTTGGCTTTGGTGGAAGCGGCTTTGGCTAAAACAGAAATTCGTGCTCCCTTTGCGGGGCTGGTTGGTTTGCGCCAGGTCTCTCCAGGGGCTGTTGTTTCCGTGGGGCAGGCATTGGTTTCCTTGGTGCAGTCAACTCCCTTGAAATTGGAGTTTTCTGTCTCTGGGGAGGCTGCTCCATTTCTACGGGATGAGACGCCCCTGTCCTTTGATGCAGGAACAGGAAAATTCTACGAGGCGCGAGTTTATGCTTTAGCTGGAATTTTGGATTCGCTCAATCAGCGAATGCTGGCAAGGGCGATTGTGCAGGGAGACGAGGACGAGCTTATTCCTGGTACGTCGGTTACCTATCAGTTGAAGCTGCCGACGGATACCGGCTATGTCTTTCCTCCAGAGGTGATTTCTGGTAACGCACAAGGTACAGTCGTGTATGTTGATCATGGCGGTAAAGCTATTGCGGTCCCTGTTCTGCTGGGACGTCGGTTGGCGGATCAGGTGGAGATTCGTTCAGGTTTGAATCTTGGTGATACGGTTTTGCTTGTCGGAGCCTCTCAGCTTCAGACTGGTCAAGTGGTGACGCTGAAGGAACTCCTTCCATGAGTTTAGCTGCCACCAGTATTCGTCGTCCTGTTTTTACCTGGGTTCTCTCGGCTTTTATTCTTTTATTTGGTTTGATTGGCCTTTCGAAAATAGGGGTGCGTGAGTATCCGGCCATTGATCCCCCTACCATTACGGTGAGCGCGTCCTACTCTGGGGCAAATGCAGAGGTGATGGAGAACGAGGTTGCACAGGTTCTGGAAACATCGCTAAATGGGATTGATGGGGTTCGTAGCTTGACTTCGCAAAGCAAGGAAGGGGCTGTAACCATTACCGTAGAATTTAATCTTGGCGTGGACCTTGAACAGGCGGCGAACGATGTGCGTGATCGGGTTTCCCGGGTGCAGCGAAAGCTGCCTGCTGACATGGATTCCCCTACAGTGGCGAAGGCTGACGCAAATTCGACTCCCATCCTCATTCTTGCTTTGCGAAGTGACCGACGTAATTTGCAGGACTTATCGGAACAGGCGGAACGGATTCAGGAGCGTTTGCAAACAGTGCCTGGTGTCAGTTCCATTTCGGTTTGGGGGGGACGTCACTATGCAATGCGGCTAGATATTGATCCCGACCGTTTGTTCGCATATAATCTTACGCTTGCAGAGGTACGGAATGCTTTGTTGAATGAAAATGTTGATTTGCCTGTGGGAAGCCTGGAAGGGACCAAAACAGTGCTTTCCTTGCGGGCAGAAACAGGGCTTTCTTCAGAAGAGGATTTCCGTCATCTGATTTTACATCAGGATGCTCGTGGGGTTGTCCGTTTACAGGATGTCGCGACGGTCCGGTTGGGGGCAGAGAATGAACGGACCTTGTTACGCATTAATGGTGTGCCTCAGGTTGCTTTGGCTGTGATCCCGCAACCCGGGGCGGATCAAATCCAGATTGTGGATGAGATGATGAGTCGTGTGGATCGACTTTCCCACGAACTTCCCAAGGATTTGCTCATCACTCCAGTGTCCGATAACACCCTTTTTGTAAGGGCGGCACTGAAGGATGTACAGAATACCGTGTGGATTGCTTTTGGGCTGGTTGTTTTGGTGATTTTTTCCTTTTTGCGAGATTGGCGTACGACTCTGATTCCCATGGTCACGATTCCAGTTTCTTTGATCGGTGTTTTTTCTTTGATGTGGGCCATGGGGTTTTCCATCAATGTGCTGACCATGTTGGGGGTGGTTCTAGCGATCGGTATTGTGGTGGATGATGCAATTGTCGTGCTGGAAAACATTTATGCGAAAATAGAGGCTGGACTTCCTCCTCGTGAAGCGGCGGTCAAGGGAATGGAGGAAATTTTCTTTGCTGTCGTTGCGACAACCCTGGTCCTTTGCGCCGTCTTTATTCCACTACTGTTTCTTCAGGGTTTTACGGGGCGGCTTTTTCGGGAGTTTGGTTTTGTTGTGGGCGGGTCTGTCTTGCTTTCTGGCTTTGTCGCTTTGACTTTGGCTGGAATGCTGGCGAGCCGTCTGTTGAAGCGACACGATCAGCAGAATTGGCTGCATCGGCACACGGAACCTTTTTTCCTCGCCATGTCTGGATTTTATGAGCGGCGTCTGGAATCTATGTTGCGACATAGTTGGCTCGCTTTTCCAATTCTCATTCTTTGTGTTGTTTTGACCGGCTGGTTCTTTTTGCACTTGAAAACGGAACTGGCTCCCATGGAGGACCGCTCTAGCTTGTCGGTCAATCTCACAGGACCAGAGGGGGCTTCCTATGCCTGGACTGATAAGCGGATGCAGGAGGCGATTGCTATCATAGGAAAGCAGGTGCCGGAAGCTAAGGTATTAATGGCTCGAACGGCTCCGGGAAGTGGAAGTACAAATTCTGGGAACTTCCGAATTATGCTGAGCCCTCCAGAGGAACGCAGCCGTTCCCAGCAGGAGATTGCTCGGGCTCTGAATCGGGCTCTATCCCAGATCGATGGGGTTAAGGTTTCTGTAATCCAGGAACAAACGATCAAAATGGGGCGAAGGGCTAATTTACCGGTACAGGTTGTTGTGGAAGCAAACGATTTGGATACCTTGCGTAAGGCTTTACCGGAGCTTATAGAAAACGTGTCCCAGGATCCCTTTTTTTCCATGGTGGACGTGGATTTGAAATTCACCAAACCACAGTTGAATGTGCGGATTCAGCGAGATCGTCTGAGTCATTTGGGAGTCACTCCTTTGGAGGTCGCCCAGACGTTGCAATATGCTTTTGCCCAGGGACGTTATGGATATTTTCTTAAAGACGGCGAGCAATACCAGATCATTGGAGCCTTGGATTCCAACGCCCGATTGACTCCAGAAGCCCTGCAACGTCTACGGGTGCGTAATCGAGCTGGAAGGTTTGTTTCTATGGACCAATTGGTTCAGATGGAAGAATCCGCGGTTCCTCCGCAGCTTTACCGCTATAATCGTTATGTGGCGGCTACAGTCTCTGCGGATCTCGCTTCTGGGGTGAGCCTCGGTGAGGGTGTGGCTCGTATGCAGGATTTGATTCATTCCATTATGGGAGAGGCTTTTCATACTGAGTTGGTTGGAACCTCTCGTGATTTTGCGGAATCCTCCAATAGCCTGTTGACTGTTTTTCTGCTAGCAATGTTGATGGTCTACCTTTTATTGGCGGGACAGTTTGAAAGCTTTCGCTATCCTTTTGTGATTATGTTGACGGTGCCTTTGGCCTTGGCTGGAGCTTTGGCGGCTCTTTGGATTTTTGGATTTACCTTGAACCTCTTCAGCGAAATCGGACTTGTGATGCTGGTGGGGTTGGTCACCAAGAATGGAATTTTAATCGTTGAATTTGCCAATCAGCGACGTGTCGCCGGTTTATCCGTTCAAAATGCTGTGGCAGAAGCCGCAGCCGCCCGTTTACGGCCGATTTTGATGACATCGTTCTGTATGGCTCTCGGAATTTTACCCATTGCGTTGGCCACGAATGCCAGGCAGTCTATGGGCGTCGCCGTGATTGGCGGTCTCCTGTTTTCTTTGGCTTTGACTTTGTTTGTTGTGCCTGCGGTGTATGTTTTGTTGAGCGCTCATGAACAAAATTCTGGGAAAGAACCATGTTTCGAAATCAGGTGATGACTGTGAGGTTGAACCTGACGACTACAGTTGTTCACAATGGTGCATGTCTGTTTGTAATCATGCAAAGCATGAACGGACAGATCAGGAGAGATCAAGGCAACCTGAGACTTTGTATACAGGAGAGTATGATGCACACCCCGTTGGTTGGATATTGCCTTACGGAATGTTGTCCCTCGCTCAATCGTATACAGCGTTGCCGTCGATTTTATACAAACAAAATTTTTAGAGGTGCCCTGAAGTATTTCGGAGAAATGTATCGGCAAACGATATATTTCCAGGAGCCGATGGAAATGCCAGAGGATGATAAAAATTCCAATGATTAAATGGTTTCTCATCCTGGCAGTGACTTCGGCGTTGGCGCAGTCTGATTCTGTACTTACCTTAGATGCGGCCATGCAGTTGATTTTGGAGCGAAATCCAACGATTCAGGAAACGCATATTTCCAACCGCCAGGCGAGGAATGATGTTGCTGCAACCCGTGGAGCTCTGTTGCCCACTTTCTCACTGAATTCAGATGTGAGTCGAGTCGGACCGGACTTTGAAAGTGGTCCTGATTTGAACCAAGCGACTCGGACCACCTATCGCACGAAGTGGCTCACCACATTGGGGGCGACCTGGACCTTGTTTGATGGGCTTTCTAACTGGAGGACGCATCAGCAACGCAAGTCGCAGGCTAAAGCGATACAAGCTCATGGAAAACTCGTCGAGCAACAATCGCGTCTGGCAATCTCCAGTGTGTATTTGGCTGTGGTCCAGCAGCAATCCTTGTTGCGTTTACAAAAGCAAATGCTGACGATCTCCAGGGAGCGTCTGACGATTGTTCAAACACGGCGCAGCATTGGGTCGGCATCGCTTTTGGAAGAACAGCAGGCTCTTTTGGATTGTCACGCGGATAGTATGGCTTTGTTGGAGCAGGATTATGCTTTCGCGCAAAGCCGTCGCCAACTCAATCAGTTGTTGGATCGGGATTTGGAGTTCCCTTTTGAGGTCGAGCCATCCTTTTTTTTGGATTCTCTTCCTGATGAGGATAGTCTTTGGCGGTTGGCTCAGAATTATGCGCCCTCTATGGCTGAAGCCCGGTTACAGGTCCTTGCGTCTCAGTCGGCATTGCAGGCTTCTCAAGGAACTTTGTTTCCCTCCTTAAAGGCTTATGCGAATTACAATTTTATGGAGGAATATGGGCATCGTTTAGATTCCGCTGATGTCCATGACCATGGTTTTTTGGTAGGACTTGCGCTTTCTATGCCCCTCTATGACGGAGGACAGAAGCGCGCACAACGTCAACAGGCTCGAGAACATTTGTCTTTGGCTAAAATTCAGGAACATCAAGCGGAGCGGCAGTTCCTTTGGGATTTTGAACAAGCAAAACAGCAATATCGTCAAGCCCGAGTTTTATTGGAATTGTCCCGCGAAAATGATTCCTTGGCTTCTGTTGCTACGGATTTGGCTTTGGCGCAATATCGGATGGGGGCGATTTCTTCGCTGGATTTGCGTCAAGCTCAGGAAAAACGTTTGAATTTTGGAGTCGCATTGGTGAATGCCCAATATCATGCGAAAAATGCGGAATTGCAGCGAAAGTCTCTTTGTGGTTTGTCTCCATAAATTTTGTTCATTCACCCCCTTGAAAATGGTTTTGCTGTTTCTATTATTGGTCCACCTAACGCGGGAATAGCTCAGCTGGTAGAGCATAACCTTGCCAAGGTTAGGGTCGGGGGTTCGAATCTCCTTTCCCGCTTAAGTCAAGAAAAGGTCATCTTCGGATGGCCTTTCTTGTTATGGATGAATGGGCTTTTTAGACGCATAATGCGCGAACCCTCAATCAATAATTCTCGGTTGGTGTTTGCTTTCGTTAAGGAGTCTCCTCAAAGGCTTGTTCGGATTTGGAACGAAGAGCTTTTGATAAATTTGATTGTTCCAATTTGGAACATCTAATGTGCCTTTTTTGGCAAATTTTCGAGGAAATGATTAGGCACAGGCATTGCTTATGCAAGGGTGAATTTTAGCTCATTTCAACAAACGAGGTAGAGAACATGGCAATCAAACCGCTTGCAGACCGAATTCTTCTGGAAACATTAGAGCCGGAGAATAAGACCCAGGGCGGCATTTACATCCCTGACAATGCCAAAGAAAAGCCCCAAAAGGGCAAGGTTGTCGCCGTGGGTGCAGGCCGTAAATCCGATAAGGGCGAACTCATCACTCCAGAAATTAAGGTAGGGGATGTCGTCCTTTATGGGAAGTATTCTGGCACTGAAGTCACCGTCGATGGCAAGGATTATCTGATTGTTAAGGAAAGCGACATCCTCGCGGTCCTGTAATTTTTTTTAGGAGAACCAAGAATGGCCAAGCAACTGAAATTTGATATCGCTGCTCGTGAATCCCTTATGAAGGGTGTAGATAAACTCGCCAATGCGGTCAAGGTGACACTGGGGCCCAAGGGTCGTAATGTCATGCTCGGCAAGAGCTTCGGCGCCCCCAATGTAACCAAGGACGGCGTCACCGTCGCCAAGGACATCGAACTCGAGGATACCTTTGAGAATATGGGTGCTCAGATGGCCCGTGAGGTCGCTTCTAAAACCTCTGACGCGGCTGGTGATGGTACCACAACCGCGACGGTCCTTGCTCAGGCAATTTCCCGCGAAGGTTTGAAGAATGTCGCCGCTGGTGCTAATCCGATGGATTTGAAACGCGGTATCGACATGGCTGTC
>DATIQS010000459.1:0-11117 GCA_035470605.1 Fibrobacteraceae bacterium | reverse complement strand
AGGCTTGTTTTGAAAGGAGAGCCGCGGGAGTGTGAGCCCCTTTTGCTAAATTCGGGGTATGCTGATTCTACAAGGTTCCCCCGCCCTTTCCGACTTCCGTCTCCAGAAACTGCTCACCGATTTTCAGACCGCTGGCCTGCCTGTCGAAGGGCTTTCCTGCGAGTTCCTCCATCTCATCGACCTTGAAGGTCAAATTTCTACCGGCGACCGCCAGGTGCTGGAAAAACTTCTGACCTACGGTCCACAGCGCGAAGCCCGGGCGATTCGGGGTGAATCGTTCATTGTCGCGCCCCGGCCGGGGACCATTTCCCCTTGGTCGTCCAAGGCCACGGACATCGCTCATATCTGCGGACTGCCTGCCATCCGGCGCATTGAACGCGCGGTTTCTTACACAGTGGCAGCCAAGTCCCTGAACGAGGCACAGCGGAAAGCCGTTGCCGCCAAGATCCACGACCGCATGACACAGGTGGTCTTTGCTCAGACCAGCGATTTGGAAAAACTGTTTCTGCGCGAATCTCCGCGTCCGCTCGGCGTCATCCCCTTATTGGAAAAGGGCCGCGACGCCCTGGTCGAGGCGGATAAGGCTCTGGGACTCGCCCTGGCTGCCGACGAAATCGACTATCTGGTCCAGAGCTTTCAACACTTAGGCCGCAATCCGAGCGACGTCGAGATCATGATGTTTGCTCAGGCCAATTCCGAGCACTGCCGTCACAAAATTTTCAACGCGTCCTGGGACATCGATAGCGAGGCGCAGCAGCTTTCGCTGTTTGCCATGATCCGCAATACCTATAACCTTCATCCCGAAGGGATCCTTTCCGCGTACAAGGATAATGCTGCTGTCATGGTGGGCCACAAGGCCGCGCGTTTCTATGCCGATCCCCGTACCGGGGAATATGGTGGACATCCCGAGGAGATTCAAATCCTGATGAAGGTGGAAACGCATAACCACCCCACGGCGATCTCTCCTTACCCCGGTGCTTCGACGGGCTCGGGCGGAGAAATCCGCGATGAAGGCGCTACCGGACGCGGCTCTAAGCCCAAGGTCGGCCTGTGCGGTTTTTCGGTGTCCAACCTGAAGCTTCCAGGAGCGGTACAGCCCTGGGAACGCGAATTCGGCAAACCTGGACGCATTGCCGCGCCGCTCGATATCATGATCGAAGGCCCGCTAGGGGGCGCAGGCTTTAACAACGAATTTGGACGGCCCAATATCCTCGGCTATTTCCGCACCTTTGAACAGGAAGTCGCGGGTCCCAATGGGCCCGAGGTGCGCGGTTATCATAAGCCGATTATGCTTGCGGGTGGACTGGGCAATATTAAGGCCTCCCATATCGAAAAGGGCTCTATCACCCCGGGGGATCAGCTGGTGGTGCTGGGTGGCCCGGCGATGCTCATCGGTCTGGGCGGTGGCGCCGCGAGTTCCGTGGCTAGCGGTTCTGGGAATGAGGATCTGGATTTCGCCAGTGTGCAGCGCGACAACCCCGAAATGGAGCGCCGCTGTCAGGAGGTCATCGACCGCTGTTGGGCCCTGGAACAGGACAATCCCATTTCCTTTATTCATGACGTAGGCGCAGGGGGATTGTCCAATGCGCTGCCGGAATTGGTGAAGGACGGCGGTGTTGGCGGGCATTTCGAACTGCGTAAGGTTCCTAACGATGAACCGGGCATGACCCCGCTGGAAATCTGGTGCAACGAGTCGCAGGAACGTTATGTGCTGGCGGTTTCGGCCCGGCACATGCATGTGTTTGAAGAAATCTGCGCCCGGGAACGCTGCCCATACGCGGTGGTGGGCGAGGCTGTGGCGGATAAGCATCTGACCCTGGAAGACTCTCATTTTCACAATCGTCCCATCGACATGCCCTTGGAAGTGCTGCTGGGTAAACCCCCGCGCATGCACCGGAAGGAACAGAAGCTCAACAAGCCAACACAGAAATTGAATCTGGCTCAGGCGACGATCCCCGAGGCTCTGCATCGCGTGCTGGCGAATCCTTCGGTGGCGGACAAAACATTTCTGATCACCATCGGCGATCGGACGGTGACAGGGCTGGTATCCCGCGATCCCATGGTGGGCCCCTGGCAGGTGCCGGTGGCGGACTGTGCCATCTCCGCCTCATCCTTTGATGAATTTACCGGAGAAGCGATGTCCATCGGAGAACGCGCTCCGGTGGCGATCCTCGACCCAGCGGCGTCTGCCAAACTCGCGGTGGGCGAAGCGATTACCAACATCGCGGCCGCGCAGATCGGCGAGATCGGGCACATCAACCTGAGCGCCAACTGGATGGCCGCGCCCAATGTCCCTGGTGACGGCGCAGATCTCTACGCGGCGGTGCAAGCCGTAGGGATGGAGCTTTGTCCGCAACTTGGGATCACCATCCCCGTGGGGAAGGACTCCATGTCCATGAGCACGGTCTGGAAGGATCAAAGCGGGACCCATCGCGTGACATCTCCTATTTCCCTGGTGGTCTCTGCTTTTGCGAGCGTTACGGATATCCGTAAGACCCTCACCCCGCAGTTACGGAATGAACCAGGCACCTCTCTATTGCTGGTGGATCTCGGCTTTGGCAAGAATCGTCTTGGCGCCTCCATGTTGGCGCAATGTTACGCGCAAATGGGTGACGAGTCTCCCAATGTGGACAATGCCGCCGCACTGAAAGCCTTCTTCAACATCATGCAACAATTGGGGCAACAAGGCCTGATTCTGGCTTACCATGACCGTTCTGATGGCGGGTTGCTGGTAAGCGCGCTGGAAATGGCCTTTGCGGGCCATGTAGGCGTGGATTTAATGCTGCCGCCGGGCGACGTTTTTGCCGTGGGTTTCAGCGAAGAACTGGGCGCAGTGCTGCAAGTGCGTTCCGATTTAGTCTCCGACGTGGCCTCGATCTTCGCGGCTCATGGATTGGAACACTGTCTGCATCTGGTGGGTACGCTCAACGAACGCTATCATTTTACTGTTAAACAGGTGGGCAGCTCTACGCGCACCGGTGGCATCGCCGATGCCATGGGCGAAACGACCTATATGGACGAAGATCTTTCGACCCTACGTGCCATCTGGTCCGACACCACCCGCCGAATCCAGGCTCTGCGCGACAATCCGGAATGCGCGGAATCCGAGTTCGAGGCCAAGCTCGACGCCCAGGATCCGGGCATCCGTCCCCAGGTGAATTTCTCCCTTTCCGTGGGCCGCGACTTTTCCGGCAAGCCCCCCATGGCGATCCTGCGCGAACAAGGGGTGAACGGTGAAATCGAGATGGCTGCCGCTTTCGATCGAGCCGGATTCAAAAGCATTGACGTGCACATGACCGACGTCTTGTCTGGCCGAATCCACCTGGCGGATTTCAAGGGCCTGGTCGCCTGTGGTGGCTTCAGCTATGGCGACGTTCTGGGCGCAGGAGAAGGCTGGGCCAAGAGCATTCTCTTCCACGAAAAGGCGCGCGCAGAGTTTGCGCAGTTCTTTGCCCGTCCAGATACCTTCGCGCTGGGCATCTGCAACGGTTGCCAAATGATGAGCAACCTGCACGAACTGGTTCCCGGGGCGGACCACTGGCCGCGTTTCGTACAAAACGCCTCCGAGCGTTTTGAGGCCCGCCTGGTGTCGGTGCGCGTCGAGAAGAGTCCCAGCGTTCTATTGAAGGACATGGAGGGTTCTGTGCTGCCCATCGTGGTCGCTCACGGCGAAGGTCGTGCGGAATTCCGCGACGCCAGTGCGTTGCAGGCCTGCGACAAATCCGGGCTGGTGGGCCTCCGCTATGTGGATAACTACCAGAAGGTCACCACCCGCTACCCCTTCAACCCCAACGGCGCACCCCTGGGCATCACCGGGCTTACCACCAGCGACGGTCGCGTCACCATTATGATGCCTCACCCCGAACGCGTCTTCCGCACCGTGCAGTACAGCTGGCATCCCGACAACTGGGGCGACGAAGCCCCCTGGATGCGCCTGTTCCGCAACGCGCGGGTGTTTGTGGGATAAATGAGCGAGGAGGACTTATGGCGACAACGAATCCGCGGTTGACCGAACTCCACATTGAGGGTTTCAAGTCCATCCAGAACCAGACGATTCCCCTGAGTCCTTTGACCGTGCTCATCGGCGCCAACGGCGCAGGCAAAAGCAACCTGATCCAGTTTTTCGGGATGCTGAGCGAAATGGTGAATGGCCGCTTGCAGAAATGGGTTGCCCAGAAAGCTGGAGCGGATCAGATCCTCTATTTTGGGACGAAAGAGACGCCCGTAATTCAATCGAAAGTGACAATTGGTTTTCCGCAGTTAAAGCCGCCGTTTCAGTATGGCTATTCTTTTGTGTTGGCCGCCAATGATGCGAACAGTCTGTACTATCAGACGGAAAAAGTGCATTGGGAAGGAGGGCCGTTCAGGCTCTCTTTTGATCCGGATCTAAAAAACGATGGTGGGATGGAATCAAAATTGCATGCCTGGCCTTCCACAGAGGGAACGATTCCAGTACAGAATGAGACCCACATCAAAAAATTGGCCAAAGATGTAAGGAAAATGCTCCAGGAGTGTCAAGCGTTTCAATTCCATGATACGTCCGTTGAATCGCGTCTGCGCAAGCCTTCTGCGGAACGTTTGGACCGTAGCTTGGCGGCAAATGGAAGCAACCTCCCCACTTGGCTTTATCGCCTTCAGCAAACACATCCCCAGCAATTTGATTTCATCCAAAAGAACATCGCCCAGGTCTTTCCTGACTTCGGGGGCTTTGAGCTGTCCCCAGATCCCGTGACAGGGATGGTTTCCCTGTTGTGGTATCACAAGCAGAGCCGGGATTTGTTCGCTGCGCATCAGCTGTCCGATGGCACTCTGCGTTTTATTGCCCTGTGTGCCTTGTTGCTCCAGCCCACGGAACTGATGCCGGATATCGTGCTTATCGACGAGCCGGAACTGGGGTTGCATCCTGCCGCCCTGCAACTGGTGGCTGCCATGGCCAGGAGCGTGGTCAAACAGGGCAAACAGATCATCATGACGACCCAGTCCAGCACCTTCCTTTCTTGCTTTGCTCCCGAGAATGTCGTGGTGGTGGAGCGCAAGGATGGGGCTTCCATTTTCAAGCCTGCGCTGAATCTGGGAATTTCCCTGGACGACTGGCTGAAGGAATACGAAAGCCTGGGAACCCTTTGGGAGATGAACCTTCTGGGGGGGCGTCCGTGACCCGGGTCTATGTGGTTTGCGAGGGGCAAACCGAGGAGACCTTTTGCAAGGAGGTCATCCAGCAGGCGCTTCCGTCGCATGTTTCTCTACAGCCAGTGCTTCTTCGTGGAGATGTCAGCAGGGGTCGGCTGCTTTCTTTGAGTCTGAGGCTTTTAAAGCAAACCCTTTTTTATGTCACCACAATGGTGGATCTCTATGGACTGGGACGGGGCTGGCCCGAAGACATTCGCACATCCGCGCCTCAACTGGAAACTCTTCTGAATGATGAGGTTTGTCAGGAAATGGGTCCAAAATGGAACTCGGCCTGTTTTCGCGCGCACATTCAGCCCCATGAATTTGAGTCCCTGTTGTTCAGCGATCCCCGTGCCATGGCCAAGGGGATGAATCAGGAGGCTTGTGCCGCGTCGTTCCAAAGAATCCGTGACGACTTTACAACTCCAGAAGAAATCAACAACAGCCCCCAAACCAGCCCGTCGCACCGCATTCAAGACTTGGTCCCTGGATATCAAAAAGTTTTGATGGGGAACCTGTCTGCCCTGGAGGTCGGACTTCCGGCTATGGAACGGGAATGCCCTCATTTTGCGCAATGGCTTGGCTGGTTGCGCTCCCTACCCGATACGCCATGAGCGACCAGACCCGCCAAATCCTCCATGAGGTCTTTGGCTTCCGTGCCTTCCGCGGGGTCCAGGAAGAGGTGGTGGACCATGTGGTGGCGGGTGGCAGCGCGTTTTGCCTGATGCCCACAGGTGCGGGCAAGTCCCTTTGTTACCAGATTCCCGCATTGGCGCGTCCGGGTACGGCCATTGTGGTGAGTCCCCTGCAGGCCCTGATGGACAACCAGGTCGCGGGCCTGCGCGAATATGGGGTGCGTGCCGGAGCGTTTCATTCTGGTCTGGCCAAGGCGGACTATGGACGGGTGCGGGGTGAACTGGAACGCGGGGATCTGCAGATCCTTTATGTGTCTCCAGAACGTCTGCTTGCCGAGTGGTTCCCTGAGCTGCTCTCCCATTTGCAAGTGTCGCTCTTCGCCATCGACGAGGCGCATTGCGTGAGCCAGTGGGGCCACGATTTCCGTCCAGAATTTTTGCAATTGCATCGCGTCCTGGATCAATTTCCAGATGTTCCCCGCCTCGCGCTTACCGCCACGGCTGATGAGGCCACCCATCGCGACATCATTGCGCGTCTTGGGCTCCAGAATGCGCGGGAATTTCATACGGGGTTCGATCGCCCCAATATTTGCTATCGCATCGTGCCCAAAAAAGAGCCTCACGAGCAACTGCTGCGCTTTATCCGCGCGGAACATCTGGGACAGGCGGGGATCGTGTATCGCATTACGCGCAAATCGGTGGAGGAAACCACGTCCTGGCTGGCGCGTCACGGAATCCATGCGCTAGCCTACCATGCGGGGATGCCCGACCGAGCACGCGCGAGCAATCTGAATTCTTTTATCCGCGAAGACGGCGTGGTCATGGTCGCCACCATCGCCTTTGGGATGGGGATCGACAAGCCCGATGTGCGTTTTGTCGCTCATCTCGATTTACCCAAAAATGTTGAGTCCTATTATCAGGAAACCGGACGCGCCGGACGCGATGGACTCCCCAGTGATGCTTGGATGTGCTATGGCATGCGGGATCTGATGCTGCATCTCCAGCTCATTGCAAACTCGGATGCAGACGATGCCTATAAGCAAATTTTGAAACGCAAACTGGAATCCCTCCTCGCCATCTGCGAAACCACAGGCTGCCGTCGTCAGGCGCTGCTCGCTTATTTCGGACAAACGCTGGGAAAGCCCTGTGGCAATTGCGACACCTGCCTGGAACCCGTGCAGGGCTGGGATGCAACCGTCGCCGTGCAAAAGGCATTGTCTGCCATGGCGCGCACCGGCGGATATTTTGGAGCAAAACATATCATCGATTTGTTGCGCGGAGAACTCACTGACAAAATTCGGGAACGTGGACATCAGAATTTACCCACCTTTGGGGTCGGTAAGGATGTGGAAGAGCGCACCTGGAAATCCGTACTACGCCAAATCATCGCGCAGGGCTTTGCTCAACCGCCAGAGGATCGTCCCTGGTCCCTGTGGCCGACAGAGAAAGGCCAGCTTGTCCTGCGCGGTCAGCAAAAGGTGTTGATGCGTTATGAAGAGCCTTCTGCCGGGAAAAAGAAACGCGAAAGAGCCCCTCGCCGTCCTGCACCCATTTTGGAAAACACAGGTCTCTTCGAAAAACTGCGTTTCTTACGCCAACGTCTCGCCCGAGAACAGGATGTTCCGGCCTATGTGGTTTTCAATGATGCAACCCTGCTGGACATGTGCCGCATCCATCCTCGCACCATGGAGGAATTTCTGCTGGTCGATGGCGTGGGTCCACGCAAAGCAGAACGGTATGGGGAGGCATTCCTGCAAGTGATTGAGCCTAAATCCAACAGTTGACCGGGTCGACTTGCCCACGATCCATTGAGGTGGACCCATCCATCTGGACAGCGAACCTAGGGAAATAAGTTAGGTTCTAAGCCGATTTTCTCTCCCCGATGTTTTCGTAATATACTTCGTCCGGAGTCCTGTAGGACAGGCTTTCGTGTATGCGCCTGCCGTTGTAAAAGTCCATGTACTCAGAGATTCCGGTTTTCGCATCCTTCAGGGTCTCATATCCTTTCACATAAATGTTCTCGTACTTCAGGCTTCGCCAGAACCTTTCCACGAAGACATTGTCCAGTGCCCGTCCCTTCCCATCCATGCTGATCCGGATGTTCCTGGACTCAAGGACAGAGATGAACCTGTCAGAAGTGAACTGGGAACCCTGGTCCGTGTTGAAGATTTCTGGAATGCCATGTTCGGCGATCGCCTCCTCCAGCGCCTCGGCGCAGAATGCCGCATCTAGCGTGTTCGACATCCTCCATGACAGGACTTTGCGGCTGTGCCAGTCGACGACGGCAACGAGGTAGCAGTAACCCCTCCGCGTCTGCACATAAGTGATGTCCGCGCTCCACACCTGGTTCACCCTCACGACCCGGACATTCCTCAGGAGATAAGGGTATTTCCTGTGGTGCGGATGCGAGTCGCTCGTGCTTTTCCATGGCACGATCGCCTCAAGCCCAAGACGGCGCATGATACGTTGCACCCGCTTGCGGTTTACGGTCCAACCTTTGCGCCTCCTGATCTCGTACACCATTTTTCTGCTGCCATAGAACGGGCAGTCGGTGAATATCCCATCGACAAGATCCATGAGGACCTTGTCTGGATTCGTCGGCTCCACCTCGGGTTTGCCGCAGTTGTCGTAGTACGTGGAGCGTGGGAACGCGATGAGGTCGCACTGCGCCTTCACTGGGATCGTCTTGCTCTCTGGTTCGATCATTGAGACCTTATCCGAGACCGAATGGCTGCATCTTTTTTTTTAGCCACTCCAGCTTCGTGTGGAGGTCGCCTATCTGCTGGAGGTAGAACTCTTCTTGACTCTTCATGCCCTCCTCGGCTTTCCTCTGGGCGACCTTGCCGCTGAATATGTCCGCCGCGCCAGCCAGTAGGTCCTTCTTCCATTGGGTGATCTGCCCCGGATGCACCTGGTGTTCCTTGGCAAGCTCGTTAATGGTCTTTTCCCCCCGTATCGCCTCAAGGGCGACCTTGGTTTTGGACTCGGGGCTGAGTGTTCTTCTCTTGTCAGCCATTGCCTTTCTCCTTGGTGATTGGGGAGAGGTTTGAATGGCTTAAAATCTAACTAGGTTGCGTGTCCGAATTTCAGGATCCGCCTCACCATCCCCTTGAGGGAATCCAGCGCACAGGCTCATGCCCCGCATCCAGTCCAAACAGGGGCAACACGAACCTGGCGACCTCTCCGCCCACGTCGCGCAACGCCCCCATCTGCTCAACCGGGCTTGACTTCTTCAGGAAGCCCCGCCACTGGGATTCCTTCGACGGGTCCGACCAGAACGTCACGGTCAATGCAATAGGTGGCTTGACGGGGAGCGGAGTCCTCCTTCTCGCGAACGTGCCTTCAACCGCGCCATGGAGCAACGCCCACTCGAATTCGAACATGCGGGACACAAGGCACAGGTCGTAGAAATCCTTCATGCGGCTGTTGGCGATGCCCAGCTTGACCATAGCCTCCACCTTCTCCGAGACGAACGAGTAGCGGGAATATGCGCGGAGGCGAGCCATGGGCTGGTCGATGACGGACGGGAAATCGACGGATTCCGCCCCCGGCACCACGGAGTCCCCGAAGCCGATGTCGATCTGTACCGGGATTCTGGCTTTGCCGAGCGTCGCCACCATCGTGACACGTATTCCGTCGTACTCCTGCGACTCGCGGATGGGCTCAGCCACGACCGTCTCCCGCAGGAAAACAAGTCCATCGTCACCCCCGTGTTGCGAGGCGACATCCTCGAATACAATACGGATTCTCTCCGCGTCCGGTTCGCCGTACCCGAGGAAATCGACATCCCTGGTGACTCTGAAGCTCTGCCCCTTCCAGACCAGGAACAGGCTGGAACCCTTGAGGATGAACTGGTCCGCATGGCTGGACCGGCTCAGGCGGTACAGCAGACGCTCCACGCCATAGCGTACCAGCACCAGGGCAAAATCCGCGCCCATCTCCCTCGCCTTGCGGGCAAGCCGCACGCGCACGTCATGCGACGCGTCGCCGCTCATACGGTCGCCTCCATGTATGGCTTCATGACCTTCAGCACCCGGCACACCTCCGCCGCCTCGGCGATCTCGTCCATGGTCGCCTTCCTGGATCTCCAGGTCTCGCGCAACGCCTCGATCGCCACGTCAAGCCCCACTTGGTTGCGGAACCGGAAGCAGTCCGCGACGGTCCTCGCGGGGGAATAGACCTGGAAGCGGAACCTGCCGACGCGGAGCTCCTTGATCCCGTATGGATAGATTCCGGGGGAGACCGTGGTGTAATGGACCGGGGGATACTGGACCCGGCTCTTCCGCCTGCCCCGTGGAATGGAGAGCCAGACCTCGTGTGGAGCCTGGGTGGTGATCCCGTGGACACGCAACGCGGACAGCAGCGAGACCACGCATTCCCCGACCTGGCTGACCGCCTCGACAATGGAGCTGTGCTCCGTGCCGCCGTGCCAGTCCTTGCCGGTGAAGACCCCCTTCGCCGGTCTGTCCAGGATTCCCTGCGCGTTCAGCTTGTAGAGGTACCTCCTGGACACGCCCATGGACTCCGCCTCGGCAGCCGTCACGCACCCGTACATGTTGACCCGTCTTAGCAGCCGGTCCTTCTTGTCCATCATTCAGTTCCCATATTGTTTACAGATGCATTCAAATGTAGACATTCCGGGAACTTAAAAACAGGGTTCCATTACAAATTATGGGTCACTGGCGGAGCAAACCAGAAATATATTGAATCAATTTTCGGCTCAGGTCTCATCTTATTGGGATGGACAAGGAATCACCCATTGGGCACGTCGTATTTTCGAAGTATCGCGAGAATCCTCGAAATGCTTTCATATTTCAGGTTTTCTTGGTGATTGCTCCGCGCTTGGTTTGCCAGCAAGACCACTATAGCCAGTGCCATAGGTAGACTAACAATCATTTCTGCGCCCCCTACTGTTGCCTGCTTCCCTTAAATTCATGAAACAAGAAGGCAATAAGCGCCGCATTAATTCCAAGAAAAAAAAGAAGCTGGAATGGACGCCCTTCAACAGCCCATTTGGGCAACTCAATGAACAGCCTGTAATGGCGCCCTTCAGTCCAAAGGTTCGTGAAATGGCAAGAATCCATGCTATGGATACCGTCGGAATAACTGCGATAGAAAACGCGAAAATTCTTTTGATTGCATTGTTGTCCATATTGGATTCTCCTTTATTGATGTCAACGCCGAGATAAATTTTCCTCAATTCACCGATTTAGGATTTCCGGTTTTAGTGAGAATAAGAGGTGGTCTAGTCCTCGATTCCGGCCATTAGCCTCCCTTTCATTCGGTATGAGTTTCCTTTAAGATTGACGGTGA
>DATIQS010000458.1:0-6687 GCA_035470605.1 Fibrobacteraceae bacterium | reverse complement strand
CTTTTTCGGCAACAGGAATGCTCGTATGGTCAAGTATGGTCATTTTAGTCAGCATGGTCACTCTTCCGTGGGTTTCTTTGCGAAAACCATGCCATCTATATCCGTGTAGAATTCCTTGAAAATTTGGAAAAAACGGCTTTTTCGTTGGCTTTGCAAAGATTTCCAAGGCAAAAAATGCCCTGGAAAAATTTTGCCGCTAAATACCGTGCTCTTTTTATCGGTAGAAGTGTCTATTGCCTAAAGGGAAGTGGCCGCAAAAAAAGCGTCCCCTTTTGGAGACGGCTTTGAAGAAAGATTGATATTTATTGGAGATGTACTTCCCAAGAGGATGCTAGGCCATTTTGTTTTACGCTTAAGGTGTAAGCGCCTGCTGGCATTTTAGAACCATCCCACTGTAGATTGAGGGTTCCTGCTTCTGCATCGCGGGTCCATGAACCCATCTGACGACCTTGCAAGTTTAACAGGGTGATTTTGGTCTGACCGGATATGGCAATATCAAGCCCGATATTTTGGCGATCAAAAGTGTTTAGACCGATATCTGCGGATTGCGAGGTGGTTGTTATTTCATTTTCATCGGAATCGGAACCCATATAGACCGCTGAAATTTGTTGCTTGGCTAATTTGGAATCGGCAGCCACCACGTGGCCGTATTGCAACACGCTTTGCAGGTTGTAACCAGAGGCGGTTTTGATCTCTGCGTATTCCCAGGCAAGCTGTTGCGTTAAGTCTGTAGAATCGCCATTCCAGTTTACAAGTTCCTGAAGAGAAAATGCATTGACTTGAAGACCTACACGGATCAAGGAGCCAGCCCAGATTTCTCCGTCTGTTTTGGTCACCTGGAGGAGGACTTTGGTATTCGCTTCACCACGAAGAAGAGCTGTCGCATTCGTCAGGGACATGCCTGCAATGGACTGTTCGTTCACCGATGTAATTTGGTCGCCAGAATCCAAGCCTGCGGCGTCGGCAGGGGAACCTGGAATAATGGAAACCAACTGGACGCCGAGTTTGGACGATTGAATCGTAACGCCGATCCCACCAAATGAGTCGGCCAAGGCGGCTACGGCCATCAGGGCCACACAGTAAAAAATTTTCATAAGACCTCCAGACTCTGGCGGCGTATGTTCATCATGCGACGCCTTTTTCAATATAGCTTAGCAATCGTTGTTTCTGCAAGCAACGTCTTGCCGTCTCTGTTGATTTTGTACCTTTGCAAGCAATGAGGAGGCTTGGTTATGGATGCGCTTTTCGCTTTCTACAAGATCCATTATAATTTTGCAGCCGTGGCGGTTTTGTTTTTTCTCTGGGCGCTTTCTTTGTTGTTGCGTGGAAATTTCCGTTGGTTTTCTTTTGTGTTCCTAGGGGTTCTCGCCTATAACCTTGTTTTGAAACATGCGGTGGATACAAATCCTGTATGGTTTGAGCAGGTAATGGAAAAAGCGGAATCATTTGATTTCGTTGATTACATCTGGGGCGGTTCTGCGGTCTCCAAGCAAAAAGCAACTTCCGAACAGCGAATGAATCAATGAGAAAGCGAGCGGTTATTTTTGATTGGGGCGGGGTGCTCTGTGTGGATCCGGTGCCCGGATTGCTTCATTATTGTGCCTTGGCTTTGGACGTTCGTGAATCGGAGTTGTCCTCTGCGGTTTCGCAGCAAATGAATGCATTTACTGTGGGCCTTCCAGAAGAAGAGTTCTGGCGGCGTGTTTGCAAAGCCCTTCATTTGCCCCCACCGGAACGTTCACTTTGGGGTGAGGCACTGGCTGCGGTGTATGAACCAAGGTTGGATACCCTTGCTTTGTGCCAGGAATTAGCCGCTCTTTCGGTGAATTTGGGGTTGCTTACCAATACAGAACCTCCTTCCCATCTCTTCCATCTGACTCTTGGATACGATTTTTTCTCTGCACGGGTGTTTAGCTGCGAAGATGGGCTTGCTAAACCCGATCCTGCGATTTATCGACTCTGCACAAGCCGTTTGGGGTTGGAACCTTCACAATGTCTCATGGTGGATGATCGTCCTGTGAATGTGTCTGGCGCCATGGAGGCGGGCTTGTCGGCTTATCTTTTCCGGTCCGTGTCTGAGTTGCGTGATTTTTTAACCGAATGGCTTCCTTCGGGAATTCTCCAACCCTCCTGTGTTGCCAAATGATTGTACGTATTACGAGCAAGAGCATCTTCCAGGTGCTGATCCCCTACTGCGTTCTGCTGCTTTGGGGACGAGTTCAAGCACAGGATGATTCTCTGGAGCCGCCATGGACAACGCATTCGTGTGATCATCCCTTGTTGGATCAGGCTTTGCGTTTGGATGCGGACGTGAGAGCTTTGGATTTGGATGGGCATTGGCTCCATTTACAGGTGACATGGAAGCATTCCTCGGCGGTGGATAGTTTCTGGATTGTCCGCCAGGGGCACCTGGATTCCATGCTGTACGTCAACGATGGATGGATGCGAACCCTGCGAGGCCCTATGCGGGGAGTCTGTCGAGCTATGGCTTTTCATCATTTACGAGAGAGAATTTATAATACCACCCTGCGTTTTGATGATCTGGAACTGCTGGCCAAGGGACATTTCCAATGTCGTGATTCAGCAGCGTTGTTGCGATCCTTGTACCGTACATCTCAGTCTGCTATGTGGTATTCCTTTCGCGTGACGGCGGATTCCATTCTCTGCCATGGCCTCAATGGAGTCTGTCGTACGTTGAAATTGTCGGATTGGTGGGTCCTGCCTGGTGGTCGAGAGTTGCCATCGCATCTCCATTTGGAGGAGGGGTGGTTGGCTGCCGATATCCGTGTGTCCAGTTATACTCTTCCAGAGAGTTTGTCTGATCCTTTGCTCTTTTGGAAACCTTGGCGGCTGAGGGCCTTTCTGAATGAGGGCTGGTCTACAGGTATTCCCCCAGCTCCCTGAAACGATTTTTGGCTGAGTCTTTATCGAGATTCCCTACGCATAAGGCTGAATCGACTAATTTTGTGGCATGAATCAGATTTCTGCAAAATTGCACAATCCTTCTTTCCTCCGTAGAATGCGTCTTTGGCTCGCTGTGCTAGTCGGAGTTTACGCGCTTTATCTGCTTATTATGGCATTCGTTTTGCCTGTTTGGCTAAAAGGCTTTGTTGAAAAAAAAGCAGGGACCCTGTTGGACAGCGAGGTTCACATTGGCGGGCTCGCTATCAACCCCTTGGACCTATCCTCCACTGTCAACGACCTTGCCATTTCGCACAACGGCGAAAAGGAGCCCTGGCTCGTCTGGGATACCTTGTATGTGAACGCGCAACTCAGCTCCATTTTTACGCTAAGCATTCGGCTGGACGAGTTCCGATTGGTGGGACCCCATCTGCACGCCATCGCGTCTGGAAGTCGCCAACCGATGGAGACCAAAAGTCTTAGCGAGAAGTTCGCGATGCGTAATGAAGTGCCCTTGAGCATTAACCGATTCAGCCTGCAAAACGGTTCTTTTTCCTATTCGGACCTGCACGGTGCGACGCCCAAGCATCTCAAGCTCGGTCCTATTTCCTTCTCGTTACAGAAATTTTCCACACGTCTGAAGATGGGGAACAACAACCTGTATAACCTACAGTTCGCAGGTCCCGAGGGTGGACTTTTCCGTTGGAGAGGCAATCTGCAATGGTCTCCCTTCCTATCCGCAGGAGAAATGGAAATTCGTGGGTTGGACCTCGCTCAATTTCGGGATTTTTATATGGATCTCCTGCCCGTGTATCCCTCGGGAGAGATCAGCTTCCGAACCCATTACCGTATCTTCGAATTTCCGGCTATTGGGCTAGAGTTGAGCGACGCTTATCTGGAAGGAGCCGCTCTGCGTATTGCCAACAAAAATGATACCACACAACCTTTGTTGGAGGTTTCCAGACTCGCGCTGGGCCCGATGCAGTTATCCACGGAGGAGCGCCAGCTCCATGTGGATACGATTCGAACGGATTCTGTGGCTTTGCACCTGATGCTGCGGAAAGATACCTCCAATCAAACCCAGGCGGCCTGGATTCCAGATCTCGGTTTCCTTCGCTACGACTCCTCTGCTGTGGATTCATTGCCTGCGGATATGGATCCCTTGGCGATTTTCCTCAAGAGAATTGGAAATATGCAGCGTTGGGAGTTGCATGTGAGGAACATCGCGGCTCAACATGTCAGCGCAGAAGTGGTGGATTCTTTGGTCGCCCCCGGAACCCGACACCGTGTAGACTCCTTGTCCTTTTCCATGGAACACGCTTCTAACCTGGAACGCGATTCTCTTCCCTTCACCGTCGATGCACGTCTAAATGGCCCGGGGAAGCTACAAATACAAGGCGACGCGCGGCTTTTTCCCATCCGCCTAAAAAGCCACGTCCTGTTGGACAGTTTTCCCCTGGCTTCGCTGCAACCCTATGTCGCGCAATACAGCACGGCGACTCTGCGCCAGGGTTCCGTCGGCGCGGACCTTCTTTTGGAGGCTGTTCCCCGGAAGGACAGCCTGTCCCTGGATTCGGCGCAATGTACTGGCAGCTTGTTCGTGGACCGGGTGAAAATGGATGGTGCCGACGCCAAGCGGCTTGCTGGTTTTTCCCGCATGAAAGCCAGTGGTTTGCAAGCCTCTCTTCCCGCAGGAAAGATTCAAATCGCCCAGGTTCAAATCCAATCGCCATCGATCCAGGTGGTACGTTACGCCGATCAGTCGATTAACCTGAAAAAATTGCTTCGTCCGCAATCGTCAACGAAGGTTAAGAGTCGGGAAACCCAGAAGCCGCTAGCTGTGACGATCCGTAAAATTCAGATTTTTGACGCCTCCGTGGGCATTATGGACTTGACGCTTCCGAGCCCGTTTTTGTTCCGTGTGGAAAGTTGTGGTGGAACCCTGCAGCATGTCTCCAACTTTTCTTCCCATCCGAGCGAATTTTCTTTGCAAGGGAAGCTGGATGGATACGCCCCTTTCGAGCTACAGGGTTCTGCGAGTATCCAGGGGACGTTCCCGTCGATCGATTTCTACTTCCGTTCCCGCTCCCAGGAGTTGACTCCTTTCTCCCCGTATTCCGGCCAGCTCGCTGGCTACCAGATAGCCAAAGGCCAGACAGACACGGACCTTAAGTACCACATCGCCGATAACCAGTTGCAAGGGCAGAATCACGTCGTGATGCGACATTTCACCTTTGGAGAAAAGGTGGAAAGCCCTGATGCGATTAACCTACCGGTGCGGTTAGGTGTGGCTTTGCTCACAGATAAGGACGGCATGATCGATTTGGATGTGCAAACGGAAGGCAATCTCAACGATCCAGAATTCAGCGTCGGCGGCATGGTTTGGAAAGTGATCAAAAATTTGATTGGCAAGGCTGTGGCGGCGCCGATGAAAACTCTGATGGCGCTCCTTGGTTCAGAGGACGATTTACAGGAGATTGCATTCCAGCCCGGTTCCTCCAGCTTGGGTGAGGCGAGCCTTGGGGCCTTGTGCAAATTGGCTGGTGCTCTTGTCCAACGCCCGATGCTGGAAATGGAGGTTCAGGGGTCTGTGGATCAAAGCTCGGATGGTCTGGCTTTGCAGGAATCCCAATTGGCGCAAAAGATAGCCACCGCAAGCCACCTTGATCCTAACACCATTACATCGGCAAGCGTGCAGAACAAGCCTTGGCGAGATACGTTGTTCGCTTACTATGAACGAACAACCAAGGACAATTGGAGACGTTGGTTGCTGCAATCCACGGCACAGGACTCCTTGCATCAATCTCTTCCTGAGGAACTTGATTTGCAGCGGGCGGCTGATTCTGTTTGGAGTACGCTACGAATGGCGGAAAACGTTCCCGTGTTGGATCTGCACCAACTGGCTCTCGCCCGCAGTCAAGCGGTGAAGGCGGCTTTGCTACAGCAGGATTCCTCATTAGGTCCCCGCGTTTTTGTGCTTTCAGAGCTTGACTCTGCACAAACGCATGCGTCTGCCTCCCTGCGTCTAAAAACGGAGTAACCAAGCAGGTCAATTCCTGCCGATGTCCCGGAGCACCTTTTCCCGGATGTCGCGTATGTGCGTCATCACTTCCGCCTCGTCAAAGGAGACGATCTCCCGATCTCGCATTAGAATTTTGCCTTGTACGATGGTGTCGCGCACATCGGCGCCGCGTGCAGAATACACCAATTGAGAATTCAGGTGATACAAAGGCTGTAAATGGGGGTGGCCCAATTCCAAAATGATGATGTCGGCGAGTTTGCCGGGTTCCAAGGAACCCGTTATCGCGTCCATTCCCAACACATGGGCGCCCCCGATCGTGGCCATGCGCAGGGTCTGCGAAGCAGGCAGGGCTGTTGGATCCAAGCGATGTACCTTCTGTAATTTCGCTCCGACATCCATCTCTCGAAACATATCCAGATCGTTATTGCTCGCGCAGCCATCCGTTCCCAAAGCCACGGACACGCCTCGCGCCAGCAGTTCTGGCACTGGTGCCACCCCGGAGGCCAGTTTCATATTGGATTCGGGGTTATACACCACCCGTACACCATGTTCGGCTAAGAGATCCATATCGTGATTGGAGAGCCACACGCAATGGGCGGCAATTACATCAGGCCCCAGAAAACCAATCCGTTCCAGCAACTCTACTGGAGAGCACCCTTGGTCACGCTGCATTTCCTCCATCTCGTGTTGCGTCTCAGACAGGTGGATGTGCAAGGGTAAATGGCGTTCGCGGGCAAATTTAGCAGCAAGCCCTAACAAGGGTG
>DATIQS010000457.1:0-5662 GCA_035470605.1 Fibrobacteraceae bacterium | reverse complement strand
AGAACAGCAGGAGAGCTTGGAGCAAAATCAAGAGAGCCGTTAAACCGAAGGCGAGAGGGAGTAACCACTCTGGAATGGACTTGCGAGCGATGAGGGATACTTTGCGTGTGGGTGACTTCGCATGAGTTTGTGTGTTTTGTGGTGCAGTAACTCGGTCGAGTTCCTCCAAAAATTCAGCCATGGATGAGAATCGTTCTGCTCGGTTTTTCCGCAGGCACTTGAGGATAATAGCCTCTAATGGTGCGGGAATTTCTGGACGAATTTGGCGTGGCGAAACAGGAAGACTATGGACTTGTTTATAAGCGATGTCTAAGGGTTTGCTCCCTGTGAAGGGAGGATCGCCGCACAGCATCTCATAGAAAATGATGCCCAAACTATAGATGTCGGACTGGAGGGTAACCTCTTCGCCTTGGCATTGCTCGGGGGACATGTATTCCGGTGTTCCCATGGCGGTGCCTGTGCTGGTGAGTCGGTCTTGTTCCTTCTCCTCCTGCATACGTGAAATGCCAAAATCGGTAATGTATACGCGGTTATCAGGGGCGACCATGATGTTGGATGGCTTGATGTCGCGATGGATGATGCTTTTCCCATGCGCATAAAGTAAGCCACGAGCCACCTGTTTGATGATGAGCAGCGTCTCATCGACATCCAGACGGCGTCGACGATTGAGCAGAGTGGCCAGAGTCATGCCTGGCGCATACGTCATGGCGATATAAAGCTGTCCATTTTCATTTCCGAAGTCGTACACTTGTACGATGTTTTGGTGATCGAGCTTTTTCATTGCCTGGGCTTCCAGGTTGAAGCGCTTGACCGATTCTTCTGTGTTGCTACCGAGTCCGGGTTCGAGAACTTTGAGTGCTACCTCGCGGTTTAGCCCTTTGTGAACCGCCTTGTAAACCGTGCCCATCCCCCCTTTGCCAAGGATGCCGATGACATCGTAGTCGTCGTTGAAATATTGGGGGAAGCGGTCTTGTTCGTGCGGTGAGCCAACCATATTCCAATAATAACAATCATGGAGATCAACAAAGAGGAACCGAGCGGAATGATGTAATTCCACCAGGGGATGGAGAGCTGCATCAACGCATTTTGCAGAGATTTTTGATTCCAGAAGGACCATAGGGCTTGCGCGATGGTTTTGCCGATCGGATGCATTTGGTCTAAGGGTGCAAGAATTCCAGAAAACATCAGTTGGGGAATGAGTAGGAGTGGAAGAAGGGCATTGGCTTGCCCGGATGTTCGTGCCCAGTAACTTGCTGCTAAGCCGGCCGAAACCGCAGGGGCGACTGCGCAGACTAGAATCCCAGACAAGGAAATCCAAATGGCTAACGAAAAATCGACGTTCATGCGATTCAGAAGGATGACCGCGCAAAAGATGGTTTGGAACCAGGCGAGGAGGCTAGCTCCGCTCCATTTCGCGCTTAGCCAGCCCAGTGGAGACAAACCTTGGCGCATCTCTTGCTGCAGAAGGTCCTTTTCTTGGATGACTTCTCGTATGGAATCCGCCATGCCGAACCAGTTCGCACACAGGTTGATGGCGAAGGCTGCAATCCAGAGAGAGGAGGCCGGCTGAAAGATTAGGGCAAGCAGCCCTCCAATTATTAGAGGTTGCAGAAGAACGGTCAAGAAACGTCCCCGATCACGAATTAGATTTTTCCAGAACCTCGTCCAGATGACAGAAAATCCGTTGCGCCTGCGGATGAGCAGGAGAGGCAAGGGGGGAGGGGGGGCCTCTGGGAGATAGCCTGAATGAGTTCGTTGATAGGCCTGACTCCAGGCATCCCCTCCTCGTTCGTGAAGGCGTTTCAGAATTTCTTCCGGTTTGTCGGCGTTAAAGAAGCGAGACGCTTCTTCTGGGGTCCCAGAAAAGGTCAGGAAGCCCTCGTGAAGGATCAGAATTTTGTCTACCTGTGGCAGGATAGCATAATCATGGGTGGTGACTACCAGGGTCTGGCCGCTCCAGGATAGTTGGCGAAACCAGGAGGCGAGCTGTTCTGTATTATGGGGATCTAATCCCGCGAAAGGTTCATCCAGAAACAGGATCCCCGGAGCAGGAAATAAAGCCATGGCGAGGGCGACTCTACGTCGTTCTCCTCCAGACAATAGAGAGGCGATCGAATGGCGCACAGAATCAAGCCCCATGCGGCAAAGCATCTGAGAAAGAAGTTCCTCCTGTTCTGTCTTGGAGTGATCGCTCGGCAGAGCAAGACGAAGCACGTTGCGCAGGTTCTCTTCGACTGTTAACCAGGGATGGAGCGGGGCCTCTTGCGACAACCAGGCGACAGAAGTGCTTTTCGGAGAATGCCCTTCGATGAGTACCCGTCCAGAGGCAGGAGACTCTAATCCGGCGAGAGCTCGCAATAGGGTACTCTTTCCCTGACCTGATCCTCCGATGATGGCTAACAATTCTCCATGAGCAAGAGAAAAGGAAATGTCTTTTAATAACGTGCGTTTCCCGGCAACGATCGCGAGATTTTGAACCTGTAGATCAAGCCCCGGGGCAGCGGGCGTCCAGCGAATTTGGTTCTCTTCTAGATCGAGACATCCAAAAGGCAAAGGCACGGTTGCAGGGAATGCTCCAGAATGTGTGTGGCTGATTCTCTGGTTCCAACACAAACGTTGCTGGCAACGCAAGCTCCAACGGTTTTTGATTCGCCGCAGGGTCGCAAAAATTTTGGGACATAAGGGGTGGGGAATCTGGATGCTGGCTTCTGTTGTCCTACCGATGAGAACCTCGCCAAGAGGCCAAGCGAAGGAGAGAGCCTTTTCAAGGCCATCCAGATGTTGTAAAAAAGCCTGATCCGCGTTGAGCCAGAATCGGAGGCGTTGCAAACCGATACGCAGCGTATCCCCTGGATGTAGGGGACATTCCTGAATTTGTTCGGAGCCTCGCCATGTCCCAGTAGAACTCCCTTGATCGCGTAGGATCCAAACCCCAGGAGATCGCTCTGAAAGTTGGGCGTGTCTTCGGGAGACAGAGGGATCAGACAAGACGACATCGTTTTCCGGGGCTCTACCGATGTTACAGGGTTTGCCCGAAACCAAGGCTCGCCACCCAATGGACACTTCAACCTACTAAGGTGAGGAAGCCTGTGCGTAGACGGTGCAGAGCCTCCTGCAATTTGTCCAACGAGACCGTATAGGAAAGGCGGACGTGGTGATCCATCCCAAAGGCTGCCCCTGGAATGATGGCGAGGTGCTGGCTTTCCAGTAGCCAGGAACATAGGTCCACGGAGCCTTTAATGGGTTGCCCCGAAGATGTCTTTTTCCCGTAATAGGAACGAACTTCTGGGAAGGCATAAAAAGCTCCCTCGGGCTCATTGATTCGCAACCCCGGAATCGTGGAGAGCGCTTTGAAGGTGGTGTCCCTTCGTTCAAGAAGGGCTTCACGCATGGTGCGCCAAAAATTCGCCCCATGGTCCAAAGCCTCCACCGCAGCCCATTGGGAGACATTCGCTGGGTGGTGGGTTGTCTGGCTTTGAATCCTGGCGATGGCGGAGGCCAGTGGATTGGATGCTGCTAAATAACCGATACGCCATCCAGTCATTGCATAAGACTTGGAAACTCCGTTGATCAGCACCGTCCGTTCCTGAATCTCTTCCCCAAGGCTTGCTATGGAGCAGTGAACGCCCCGGTAAATCATGTGCTCGTATATTTCATCCGTTAGACAGTACAAATCATGCTGCACAAGAATTTGTGCGAATTCTCGCAACGTATCCGATGGATAGACCGCACCAGATGGATTATTGGGGCTATTGAGAATCAGAAGTTTGGTGCGTGGCGTGATGCTCTTTCGTAGTTGTTGTGGCGTAATTCGGAATCCCTGATTCATCTCCGCAGTGAGGATCACCGGCGTACCCCCTAAAAAACGAACAAGTTCTGGATAGGTCACCCAGTAGGGGGTGGGGATAATGACTTCATCCCCAGGCTCTATTAGAGCCTGTAGGGCGTTAAACACCGCATGTTTGGCTCCGCTGCAAATCACGATTTGGGATGGATCATAGTGTAAGCCATTCTCTCGAAGTAGTTTATTACAAACGGATTTTTTGAGTTCCGGTAAACCTGCGGTTGCGGTATAACGGGATTGATTCTGCTGAATGGAGCGAATCGCTGCTTGTTGGATATTTTGAGGCGTATCAAAATCAGGTTCCCCGGCGCCCAGGGCAATAACATCCAAGCCTCGGGCTATCATGGCTTTGGCTTGGGCATCAATACTGACCGTTAATGAGGGGGCAAGTCCGGTGGCTCGAGTGGCTAGAGGTTTCATGGACCCTTTTATGAAAGGAAGCTGCGAGCGGAATCCGTTGGATTCCCCGTAGGAGGTGAGGAGGGTTGAGGCGGGACTGGAGTCAACTCCGCATCAAGTTGTTCTGCCAGTTGTACTGCGGTGCTTGACGTGTGTTCGCGTTCGCGCTCCAGTTCAGCAACACGATTTTTTGTGGCGAATAATTCTGCGGCGATTTCCATGGACATGAGGATTAACTGTTTTCGAGGGTCGGCTCGTAAAGAGGGCGTTAAATGCTCCCGCATTTTGCTTTCAACATAGGCGATGATCAATTGCATTTCATCCGCAGCCAAGTCGGTCTGAACTTGAAAACGTTCCCCGCCGATTACAATACGGGTGGATTGAAGATGCTGTGCCTCGTCCATAACCGTGAATCCTATTTTTCGGATTGCCCGAACAGATCTTCAGGATCTCCGAATTCTTTCTCTTCTTGTTTGACCTGATCCGCGTTCACGAGTTCTTCTTCTGGAGCACGGACGCGAACATCAAGTTCCTGTTCCAAGGAATCCATTACTTGTTCGAGGCGGGTTGCTGCAATCTGGATTTTGCTCTCTTTTTCCTGAAGTGATTCCTGCATCTGGTTCAATTCTGTAACTCGCCGCTCTACCTCGGATTTTGCCAAGGTGATTTCATGTTCCCTACGGTTTAATTCTTGGGAGAGATTGCCTGCTTCTGTTTGCTTTTGTTCTAGTTCCGCCTCTAGGCGTTCCTGTTCCTTTTGGAGTGTGGCCAATTTGGATTCCAATGCTACAATCTGAGTCCCCTGCTCATTATTGGTTTGTGATAAATTCAGGTTTTCATCCCTTAAACGGCGGATCGTGCCTAGGGCTTTTTCAATTTTTTGTGTCAGTAGATCCAAGGTGTCCAAATTCATATCAATCTCCTGTCCTTAAAGATAGCACAAGCAATCAATAGTGCGTACCATCCTTAGAAAACAAAAAAAGCCCCCGCTTGGAGGCTTTCGAAAAAATTAGATGGGCCTTAGTTATCGCCAGTAAACATGATCACTAAAACAACGCCAATAAAGGCCGCAGAAACCAGGATGAATTCCCAAGGATTTTCTACGACGGACTCTTTACCTGAATCTCCGTTAGCCGTATTCAAAGAAACAGGCTTTTGAGCAGGAGCTTGTTGTGGAGCGGTTGCAGGTTGTGCTGCTGGAGGAGCAGGCTGGGCGGCGACTGCTGGCTTGGATTCCAAAACTTCGGAAGACGCGGAAGAAGTTGTAATGGGTGTTGCTGCATTTAAGGTGTTTTGAGCTGCTGGAACTTCTGCTGCAGAACTTTGAGCCACAGGAGTCGTTGCTGGTGGTGTCGCCGCAGTGGAGCTCTGCACAACGGGAGTAGAGGTTGCTGTTGTCGTCTCTGGTTTTGCTGCTAC
>DATIQS010000456.1:0-2165 GCA_035470605.1 Fibrobacteraceae bacterium | reverse complement strand
ACATTCTCCATGGTGAAGGGGCTCATGGCCAAAAAGGTGTGAATGCGCGGCTGGGGGGCGTATTGAATCGCGTCCCAGACCTTGCGAATATCGGCAGGAATCGCTCGGGCTAAGCCGGAAACCACCACACTCTGCGCAGCCGTATTTCCTTTCTGTGCCATGTCATTTGTCAGATTGGCCAGATGTTCGCAGGCTTCGAAGTCCATGTCTGAAGCATTCGCAAAGCCGACTTCCACCGCCTGCACACCGAGCTTCAGCAGCTGGCGATAGACCAGTTCTTTTTGTTGGGTGTTCCAGGGATTGGCCAAAGCCTGATTGCCATCCCGCAGGGTGACATCGTAGAAGAAGGGTTTACGCGTTTCCATTTTGAATCCTTTGCTTGAGTGGACGTTTCATCCCGTCCACCCGGAAGACCAGAAATAACGAAGGCCCACTCGGGAGGAGCGGGCCTTGAACATGAATAAATGACCATCGCTCCGTCACGACACCGTAAGAAGAAGGAGGGCCTTGTTTATCATCATGGTCCAATTATACATTGCCTCGACAATCCGGTCAAGATGCCCCACACTCCTTCGCGAGTTTGCCATACAATTTCACGTCGTGGAGAGAACCTCGTTTCCAGATATGATCCCGGACGGTTCCTTCGTATCGCATTCCCAGTTTGAGCATCACTCGTTCTGAGGCATGGTTTTCCGCAAAACAGCAGGCGGAAACCTTATTTAATCCGAGAGGCCCAAATGCATAATCCATCGCCAGGTTGGCGGCCTCGGTTGCAATTCCTTGACTCTGGTGTTGAGGAGCCACGACATAACCCAGCTCAATGTGTTTGGCTTGCTCTTCAAAGTTTAGAAGTCCGACGGTCCCTACAAGGTGATCCGTAGAATTGAGAATGATTCCCCATGTATCTGGTAATCCGTCCAAATAGCGTGATTGGACATAATGGATATATCCAAGGGAAACATCCAAATTAGGATGGGTTTCCCAGGTGGTGTAGCGGCTCACTTCAGGGTCGCTGGCATAGGCGAAAATATCATTGGCATCTTGAATGCGTAGGGGCCGAAGGGATAGCCTTTCCGTCCGTAGCATAGGCAGGTTGCGGAATAAATTTGGATAATCCATGTCCAAAATTTAGGTATTTGGGAAGATTTAGATCAACGCCTGGATGCGATTGCGGAAAGAAGGGGGGATGCCCTGGGCCAAGTGTGCCAAAATGTGTTTGCGGCCATATTTCATGGAAAAATGCTTTAGGATAATGCGTTGGCATTTTACCTCGTTTCCGAGAGCGTTTAGTGCTTCCACGATATCCAGTAAATGGGAATGCCCTTTTTTCCGTGCCATCGCGCGTTCATCTTCTTCCAGAAAGGTGCATTCAAGCACCAGAGTCTCTGAACTCCAGATGTGCCTTTGATTCAGAAGGCTATCGCCGGTGCAATCGCCGATATAGGTGATGACAGGTTCAATGACCTCGCGGGTGATTTGTACACCCTGTGTTTTCAGACGCACAATTTCAGGACCCTGTAACCCTGTAAATTCTTGGAGGAGCTTGCGTTTGTGGCGAGCGATGGTAAAGCCGGAAGAAGGGATGGAGTGACGTACTGGAAAGGAACGAAAACGCAGGTCAGGTCGGTATTCCAGAGGCTCCCAGTCTCCCCAGCGAACGGGCAGGAGATGTGGCATGGTAAAACGGGCCTCGGAAACTCCTTCAAAAAGGGCTTCGGCATGAACCCAATTACAGGCTCCTTGATAGATCGCCTCGGGGATGTAATAAGTGGCTGGACGAGCGATGCCGATCATTTTTCGCAGGGAATCGTGACGCATCAGGCAGCGACTATGATCGCCGTGGGCGTGGGTCAGGAAAACATGGTTCAAACTGACCGCACTTAAAGGGCATTCCCCCATATCGAAGCAAAGATCCAATTCAGGAACCTGGAGGTAAGACGCTAATCCAGAGATGGAAAAACCGGACACAGAAAACCCCTGCCCATCCAAGGTTATTTGGCGCAGGGCATTATGATGGGGGTTTATATCCAGGTCAGGAGAGGGCAAATTGTCTCTTGAATTCTGCTGGAGAGGCGAACACCTCTTCGCGGGAACGTGACAGGATTTCCACCGCATCAGGCTGGACAAGTTCCCAGCATCCGCGACCAATTTCAGATTCCAATTGG
>DATIQS010000455.1:0-11212 GCA_035470605.1 Fibrobacteraceae bacterium | reverse complement strand
GAAGCCTAAATCCACATGAAAACCATTATCAATTTGCACCGAAATCCGTCCATGGCCCTTGCCGTATTTGACTCCTTTGTCAAAAAGGTTATCCTGACTGAGTTCGTCAATTGTACGAACAAACTCCCTGGCATGAAAGTTCACGCTTTCGTTGCCTTTTTTGAAATGATCCAGCTCTTCCAGAACCGTGATTGGAATCACGATGTCGTTATCCTGGAATTTATGAATGCAAGAGCTGTCGTGGAGAATAACGTTAGTGTCAAGAACAAAGATCTTGTGAGAACTGCGAGTACGTGCCATATATGTTTAAAATACAGAGGTCCATCCGGTATTTTCAAGGGGGAATCTTTCAAATTTCCTATTCCGACTGCGGATGCAAATCCCATACCCAATTTTCGACAAATTATGGCCAATGCAATTGGACGGCGAACGAAGGCTATGGACTACGAAAAATAGTCGCTTCATTGCGTGCAGGATGGCCCCAATGTTGGATCAATGGGCTAAGACTACAACACCGATTCAACCAACCCCGCAACAGCCTTTAGCGCGTCGGCGACCTTTGCGGGTTCGCGGGTGCCAGCCTGAGCGCGGTCGGGACGTCCACCGCCACGGCCTCCAGCGAGTTCGGCGAGTTTCTTCACCAGGTCGCCAGCCTTGACGCCCTTTTTCACCAGTTCCGCGTGCACCAGCACCGCGATGGAACCGGAATCGGACAGGATGTTGACCACCACGGCGATGCCCACGGGGAGCACGGCCTGGATGCCGTCGAGCATGGCGGAGAATTCTTCAGAGGAAACCTGGGTCTGGATCGTCCACACCTTCTTGCCCTTGATCTCGGCGGGGTCCTTCAGCAATTCGCCTGCCTTGGCCGCAGCCACCTGGGACTTGAGCGTGGCGTATTCCTTTTCGAGTTTCTTCGCGTGGTCGTTGGCAATGTCCAGGCGTTCCAGCACCTGGTCGGTCTTGCAACGCATACGGTCGCGCAAGGTCGCCACAATCGCGGCCTCCTCACGGGCCTTGGCCAGCACGTTGAACGCCGTGACCGCCTCGATGCGGCGCACCCCAGCGGAAACACTGGACTCGGAGAGAATACGGATGGAACCGATTTCGCCTGTGTTGGACACGTGCAAACCGCCGCAGAGTTCCTTGGAGAAGGCTCCCATGGAAATGACACGCACCGTGTCGCCGTACTTTTCGCCGAAGAGCGCCATGGCGCCGGTCTTTTGGGCATCGGCCAGGGCCATCTTGTCACAACGCACCGGCAGGCAGGCCATGATCTGCGCGTTCACCAGGTTTTCCACCTCCAGCAACTGCTCCGGCGTAACCGCATGGAGCGCAGTAAAATCAAAACGCAGAACGTCCGGCGTCACGCGGGAGCCCTGCTGGGCCACGTGCTTGCCCACCACGTGTTGCAAGGCGGCCTGGAGCAAGTGCGTGGCGGAATGGTTCTTGCGGGTGGCGGCGCGTTCGGCGGCATCCGTCGTGGCCACCAGGGTCTGGCCCATGGTTTGTTCGTTTGCGGTGCCTTTGACCACCTTGGCGCGGTGGATCCAGATGTCGTTCACCTTGATGGTGTCCACCACCTCGATCTCCAGGTCCTTGCCTTCCAGTTTGCCTTTCTCACCCACCTGGCCACCGCATTCAGCGTAGAACGGCGTATGGTCGAGCACGATGGAGAGCATTCCGGCGTCCTCGCGGAAGCGCAGAACCTTGACTTCGCAACTCGGCAGGTCGTAGCCCAAGAATTCCGTGGAGCCTTCCGCATAAATGGTCCAGCCTTCGGAGCCACCGGCGCTGAGCACCTGCTTCTGGGCGGCGCGGGCGCGCTCCTTCTGTTCGTTCATGCTTTTTTCAAAGCCGGGCTCGTCGATGGAGAGGCCCTTTTCCTCCGCCAAGATGCGGGTGAGGTCGGGCGGGAATCCGTAGGTATCGTAGAGCACGAACACCTTATCGCCAGGGATCACCTTGCCTCCGTTCAATTCTGCGGCGATCTTGTCGAAGCGTTCCAGGCCGGAATCCAGGGTGCGGATAAAGCGCTCCTCTTCCGAGCGGATCACCTCGGCCACGAAGGTCGCGCGTTCGCGGATCTCGGGGAAAGCATCGCCCATGAGGTCGGAAAGGGTGGGAACCAGTTTGCAGATGAACGGCTCTTTCTGGTTCAGCAGACGAGCATAGCGGGAGGCGCGGCGCAGAATGCGGCGCAACACATAGCCCCGGCCATCGTTGGAAGGCAAGGCACCGTCGGCGATGGCGAAGGAAAGCGAGCGCAGATGGTCGGCGACCACGCGATGCGGCATGCCTGACGCGTCTTGCTGATAAGCGACGCCGGAGAGCTCCGCGATCTTCGCGATGATGGGGGTGAACACGTCGGTGTCGTAGTTGGAACGTTTGTCCTGCAAAATGGCGCACACGCGCTCGAAGCCCATGCCGGTGTCCACATGCTTGGCCTTGAGGGGGATCAGCTCGCCCGAACTCACGCGCTCGTACTGCATGAACACGTTGTTCCAAATTTCAATGTAGCGATCGTTGGTGCCGTTGACGCCCTTGACTGGATCCGCAAACGTCTCCGCCTGGGTGGTCAGGTCGCCCTTGTCGTAATGGATTTCCGAGCAGGGGCCGCAGGGGCCGGTGTCGCCCATTTCCCAAAAATTCGACTTGGCGCCGAAACGCATGATACGGTCATCGGGGAGCCCGGAGACCTTTTTCCAGATCTGCCAAGCCTCTTCGTCTTCTTCGTATACGGTGACGAACAGGCGTTCCTTGGGCATCTTCCAGACTTCCGTCAACAGTTCCCAGGACCAGGCCAGGGCCTCTTCCTTGTAGTAGTCACCGAAAGACCAGTTGCCGAGCATTTCAAAGAAGGTGTGGTGGTAGGTGTCGCGGCCCACCTCGTCCAGGTCGTTGTGCTTGCCCGAGACGCGGATGCATTTCTGCGAGTTGGCGACGCGCTTATAACCCTTGGGGTTGTCACCCAAAAAACAGGCCTTGAACTGGTTCATGCCCGCATTGATGAACATCAGGGTCGGGTCGTCTTGGGGAACCACGGGCGACGAGCGCACGAACAGGTGCTGTTTTCCCTCAAAAAACGAAATGAAGGACTGGCGGATGGCGGCGGAGGTCCGGGGGACCTGGTGGGATTTCTGGCTCATAGGCACGGAAATTTAGTAACCCGAGTCCCCCATGTTTGGCTCAAGACTTCATAGGGGGCCCTTGAGGATTGATTTTAGAAGCGAATTTCTCCAAATTCAAAGGGGCCCTCGACAACTTTGTACCTTAAATTTGATCGACAAAAACAGCCTGTTTCTGGGCTTGATTTCGACTTCCTCTTGTTTGGATAAAAATGTGCTTCATTGGGCACGAATCATAGGTCTTTTCAACCTAGTTTTTCTACCATTTAAAAAATGCAAAAGGCTTTTATCATTTTTGGTGGCTCGGGATTTGTTGGTTCCCATCTATTTAGCCTTTTAAAAAACAACGATCCAGACAGTCGAATTATCGTCGCCGATTTGGTCAAGCCTGCATTTCCTGCTGAGTTCATCCTAACAGACGTCAGAAAACCCATCCAATGGACTTTACCTGAAGCGACAGATGCCTTGATCTATAATCTTGCCGCCATTCATAAAACGCCGGGACATCCAGACGCGGAATATTTTGAAACGAATATTCGAGGAGCAGAAAACGTCTGCGCATTTGCCCGTGCTAATGATATTAATCGGATCGTTTTCACTTCTTCCATCGCTCCCTATGGAACCTCGGAAAAAAAAAAAAGCGAAGATACCCTACCAATGCCAAACACCCCATATGGCATTTCAAAATTGGTGGCGGAAAAAATTCATTTAGCATGGGCGGCGGAAAATGCAACACGCGTATTAGGCATTGTTCGCCCTGGCATTGTTTTCGGGAAAGGTGAAGGTGGAAATTTTACTCGCCTGTATAAAGCTATTCGCAAGGGTATGTTTGCCTATGCAGGACGCAAGGATACCCGTAAAGCGAATATCTATGTCAAGGATTTGGTGAATGTCATGAATCTTATGTCTCAGGCGGCGCCAGGGACTCGGGACCTTTTAAATTGCTGTTACCCACAGGCACAAACAATCGAAGAAATCGCGAAAGCAGTCAAAAAAGTTACTGGCATCAAACACCACATATTCCTAATTCCAGCGAGTCTCTTAAACGCTGCAGCTTTTGTGCTTAAATCATTCGACAAACTCAATCTCGGCATCCATCCCGATCGAATCAAAAAACTCATGATCAGCACTAACATTGATGGGAGCAAGCTATCCAAAAAATATTCGCTCCAGTTTACCTTGGAACAGGCGATTTTCGATTGGTATGAGGACTGCGATCGAAAAGGATTGGGATAAGCATTTAAAATTAGGGCCCTCTATATGGTTGCCCGCTTACTTTGTAAAAACACCCTAATCAGCCTTAACCCTATCCGGTTTTAGGGGTATATCTCAAATTTGGGGCTATATTTTCTTCCTATGATTTTGTTCGCCCGTGGGAAGCCCCCCAACGCGGCACTTGATGAGTCGATTCAGTAACAGGAGACCTATGAAGAAGGCATTAATAACAGGGATCACGGGACAGGACGGCTCCTACCTGGCGGAATTCCTTCTAGACAAAGACTATGAGGTTCACGGGATTCTTCGCCGATCCAGCTCCTTCAACACTGGACGAATCGAACACCTTTACATGGACGAGTTGATCCGGGATCAGCACCATAGACAACGCGTAAAACTCCACTATGGCGACCTAACCGACAGTTCAAATCTTATCCGGCTCATCTCCGAAATCCGTCCTGACGAGATTTACAATCTGGGAGCTCAATCCCATGTCAAGGTTTCGTTTGATGTCCCGGAATATACGGCGGATGTCGATGCCCTGGGCACCCTACGATTGCTTGAGGCCGTTCGTTTTCTTGGATTGGAAAAGACCTGCCGCATTTACCAGGCGAGCACGTCTGAGCTATTCGGACTCGTGCAGGAAGTTCCCCAAAAGGAGACCACGCCTTTTTATCCGCGCAGCCCCTATGGCGTTGCAAAACTTTACGGCTTCTGGATTACAAAGAATTACCGGGAATCCTACGGCATGTTCGCCTGTAATGGAATTCTCTTCAACCATGAAAGCCCCCGACGTGGCGAAACCTTCGTGACACGCAAAATCACCCTCGCGGTTGCCCGGATTGTACTGGGCAAACAGGACAAACTCTATCTCGGCAACCTCAGTTCCCAGCGTGACTGGGGATATGCCAAGGACTATGTCGAATGCATGTGGCGCATTCTCCAGCACTCTGCGGCCGAAGACTTCGTAATCGCCACGGGAGAAATGCACAGCGTACGGGAATTCACCACACGGGCCTTTGCGGAGGCCGGTGTAGAAGTCGAATGGAAGGGCCAGGGCGCCGATGAAAAGGGCTATGACGTGAAAACAGGGCGTTGCCTTGTCGAGGTGGATCCCCGCTATTTCCGTCCTGCCGAAGTGGACCAACTCTTAGGCGACCCGCGGAAAGCCCGAAAGGTGCTGGGCTGGAATCCTCGGCAGACCAGTTTTGCAGAGCTCGTGAAACTCATGGTTCGATCAGATCTGGAAAGAATAAAAGGCGGCAAGGACATTGGCCGCGATGCAGATGAATGAGGAATGAGCAATGGAAAAATCGGACAAAATTTTTGTAGCGGGCCATCGAGGCATGGTCGGCGCTGCAGTTGTCCGCCGTCTTAAATCTCTCGGATACCAAAATTTCCTACTACGGCCCCATACAGAACTAAATCTCACTCGCCAAGAGGAAGTCGAATCCTTCTTTGCCAAAGAAAAACCCGCCATTGTCGTTCTTGCCGCAGCAAAGGTCGGGGGAATCTATGCGAACAACACCTATCCAGCGGAATTCATTTACCAGAACCTGGTGATGGAATGCAACATTATCCACTCTGCCTATCTAAACAAAGTCAAAAAATTGCTATTCCTGGGTTCAAGTTGCATCTATCCGCGCATGGCGCCCCAACCGATTCCAGAAAACGCCTTACTGACCGGGGAACTAGAAAAGACCAACGAAGCTTATGCCCTGGCGAAGATCTCGGGGCTCAAGATGTGCGATTTTTACCGTCGCCAATACGGCTGCGATTACATCAGCGCCATGCCTACCAACCTTTATGGTCCTTGCGATAACTATCATCCGCAGAATTCCCATGTGATTCCCGGACTGATCCGCAAATTTCATGAGGCCAAGGTGCAGGGGAAACCCGAGGTTGAAATCTGGGGGACGGGCAAACCGCTACGCGAATTCCTCTATGTGGACGACCTAGCCGAGGCGCTCGTCTTTCTGCTGGAGAACTATTCTGGTGAAGGTCCGGTGAATGTCGGTTCCAGTGAAGAGCTCACGATCGCGGGACTCGCGAAACTGGTACAGGAAGCCGTTGGCTACCAGGGGACCTTGCGATTCAATCCCGCGATGCCCGACGGGACCCCACGCAAAATCATGGATGTCTCTCATCTCCGATCCATGGGCTGGAAAGTCCGGACATCCCTCCCAGAAGGTCTTCGCAAGGCTTACGCCTGGGCCTTGGAAAACAAGGTGTTTTGACCCCCCATTCAGGGACTTTTTGCCTCATTTTACACTCCATTTGGCTCGATTTTCGCGTCAAAATTCGTGGTGTACCCCAAAGCCAAAATGAAACCGTATTCTTCCCCCATCGCGCTTTTCTACTTTGTGCGACATGGAACTGATTACCTCCCTCCTGGATTATGTGATGCACATCGACCGTTACCTCACGGCTCTGGTCGATGCTTATGGTTTGCTGGTTTATGGGATTATCGCTCTGATCATTTTTTGCGAGGTCGGCGTAGTCGTGATGCCCTTCCTACCAGGGGACTCCATGCTATTCGCCATCGGGGCCCTCTGCGCCGCTGGAGCCATGGACCTGCGCATGGTTCTTATTCTCTTTCCCATTGCCGCCATAGCGGGGGACAACTCTAATCGACTTTTCGGCCTATGGTTTGGGCACAAAGCCTTTGCAGGGAAGGATGGACGATTTTTCAACCAGGCCAATCTGAAAAAAGCTCAAGCCTTCTACGCCAAATTCGGCCCTAAAGCAGTCACTATTTGCCGCTTTATGCCATTTTTTCGCACCTTCGTTCCCTTCGTCGCAGGCATGGCTCAAATGCGCTGGCGCATCTTTTTCCCCTATAGCGTCATGGGGGGGGCGGGTTGGGTCTTCCTCTGTGTTTTTGCTGGCTATTTTTTGGGGAATATCCCCTTCATCAAAAACAATTTTGAATTGGTCATCCTAATGGTGATCTGCATTTCTGCGGTGCCAGCAGGCATTGAATACCTAAAGGCGCGACGCGAAAAAAAGGCGCGTTTGGCGAATGACACAGAGACTTGAAGGCCGTTGGGCCTTGGTAACTGGCGCCAGTCGTGGCGTGGGTTGCCAAATCGTCCGAGGATTGGCCGAACTTGGTTGTCATCTCATCCTGCATAGCCGCAAACGGGAACATACCGCACAACAAATCAACACCCTACGCGAAACCGGGATTCAAGCGATCTCCGTGGCAGGCGACCTTTCCGAAATTTCCCAGGTAGATGCCTTCCTCAACGAAGCCCTATCCCAGGTGCCTCAAATCGACATTCTTTACAACAACGCAGGCATCATGGCTCCTTGGCGGGAGAATTCCTGGACTTCCACTCCCGAGGATTATCAGCGCAGTTTTGCGGTGAATGTCATCAGTCCGGTTCGCCTCTGCAATCGGCTGATCCCCTTGATGCTACAACGGCACTGGGGACGAGTGATAAATGTGACTTCAGGCATCCGCAATGAACCCCAACTCGCCGCCTATGCCGCCTCCAAGGCGGCACTGGATAAATTTGTTCGTGATTTTGCTCCAAGTCTGCAAGGAACAGGCGTACAAATGAACCTGATGGACCCCGGTTGGCTACGAACCGATCTCGGTGGTCCCAATGCGCCCAACGATCCAATCACCGTTCTCCCCGGAGCCCTCGTGCCTGTTTTGCTGAATGACGGAATCTCTGGACGATTATTCGAGGCACAAAACTACGTCGGTTCCAACTTGGAGAATCTATGAGCAGAGTCCTCCTGACCACGGCCGGGATGCTGATTTGTTCCAATCTTTTCATGACTTACGCCTGGTATGGGCATCTCAAACATCTGGGACAAAAGCCTTGGTATGTCGCCGCCTTACTCTCCTGGGGAATCGCCCTATTCGAATATCTGATTCAGGTGCCAGCCAATCGGATCGGATACACCCAGCTCAGCCTTCCCCAACTAAAAATTCTGCAGGAAATTATCACCCTTTCGGTATTTGCTCCCTTTGCGGTAGTCGTCATGGGCCAACCCCTCAAACTCGATTACCTTTGGGCTGCACTTTGTATGATAGGAGCGGTATACTTTATCTTCAGATAAGCCCTACCAGGAGGCTAGCATGCCCATCATTTCGGTTTTCTCCACAGACCAGGTCCGTCAGTTAGACGCCGCCGCCAATGCCGCAGGACTCGGCCAAACGTTAATGCGCGTCGCCGGAGAAGCCTTGTGTGCCAAGGTGTTGGAATTGCTTCGGCAAGGCTCCCTAGAATCCCCCGTCATGCTCCGTCCAAACAGAAGAACAAAATGGCCAGAGGGTTGGCGTACCCGTTCCGTGTTGATTTTTGCTGGACGAGGAAACAACGGTGGCGATGGAGTGGCTTTAGCCGCACAATTATCGGAACAAAAACAGCCCTACGATTTGATCCTCCTACATCCAGCGGAGGAATTCCGCGGTGAAGCCAAGACGATTTGGGAATCCTACCAGGCTTCTGGAGGCCAAGCCACCGTGCTGACCTCCCTAGAATCCCTATCGAAAATGCCATCAGACCGATACGGACTTATTGTGGATGCCATGACCGGATCTGGATTAAAAGGTCCATTGCAGGGTTTGGCTGTCGATGTGGCAAAATGGATTGCGGATCAACGATTTCCAGTCCTATCCGTAGACGCGCCATCTGGAGCTTCAGCCTTGGAAGAGCACCCTACAGCGCCCCATGTTGTGGCGGATTGGACCCTTCTTATGGGTTTCGCCCGAATGGAAGGCACCCGGGAAATCCCCGGCGAGGCCTATGGCCAATGGACCGTAGCCCCCCTTCCCTATCCCCAAAATCTCGTGCAACAGTTTCAAGATGAAAATTCCGTGCTCTGCATCACGCCTTCTTGCTTGAAAGATCGTCTCCCTCCCCGCCATCCCTGGGGAGATAAAAGGGCCCAAGGTGTCCTATGCGTTGTAGCCGGCTCCCGCGGCATGACCGGCTCCGCCGCTCTGTGTTCTCAGACCGCTTTACGCGCTGGTGCCGGCATGGTCCATCTCGCCTGTCCCACAGCGGAACTTCCCACATTAGGAGCCTGCCTCAAAGAAGTGGTCCTCCATCCGCAGGACTCCGCCAACGGCTCCTTCCTGGCCTCGGCCTTATCTGGAATTCTCCGTCTCCTCACCCAAAGTCAGGCCTGCTGCGTCGGACCAGGACTGTCCACCGCATCAGAGAGCCAATCCCTTGTACGCCAACTGGTTTTAGACGCTCAGGTTCCTCTCATCATTGACGCCGACGGACTCAATGCGTTCCGCGGCTACGCAGCCATGTTACGCGGCCTGAAACACACAGCAGTCCTGACCCCCCATGACCGGGAGTGGGAACGCTTATTCCGTAGTCCCCCAGGCACAGGAACCGCCCGCATCGCAGCGGTACGAGCCCAAGCGAAAGAATTTTCCTGTGTAATCGTGCTCAAAGGAACCCCCACTTTGGTTGCGACACCCGCAGGAAAAGTCTGGATGCTCCCCACAGCCAACTCTGGACTTGCCAAAGCAGGCAGCGGCGACGTACTCGCAGGCATCATCGCCTCTCTCCGAGCCCAAGGAGCCTCAGCAGAGGACGCCGCCCTAGCTGGAGTCTGGCTCCACGCCCGAGCAGGCCTATTCGGCGCAGAATCCCTAGGCGAACGCTCCCTGCTCCCCTCAGATCTTTGGCAGTGGCTCCCCCAGGCTTTCCAGAGCTTGTCCCTGCTCAATCTTGTTTAGAGTAGCACCATCTCACTAGGGGAAATTCAATAATATTAACAGTGCGGTTTATCCTGAAATCAGGATAAACAATTGAATTTGTTATGTTTATCCACTATGATTCATAGACATTTATTAATCAGTCTCGTTTGCTTTTCTGGTGTGCTTTGGGCTGCTGAATTTGCTACGCTGACGCCCTCTGAGGCTTCTTTTGCCCAACAAATGGGATTAAATCCCGATTCTGTAACTGAGGAGCAGGCCGCCAAAGCGAAACAAGCATTAAAGGGACGCGATCCTTCTACGTTGACCCCTGCTGAGATCGAAATGGCTCGCCAGGCTGTCGCTCAGTATTCCTCCAAATCTCAAATTGCGGCTGCAAGCGCAGCCCCTCAAGCAACCAAGCTATCCGACATTAAGCCGCCTCCGGCTCCTGATACCAATGAAAGCGCCTTTGTCAAGCCGACACCGGAAGAGAGCCGGCGTTATGAAATCCGTTTTTTCAGTGAAGCTCTTCCTAGTAGTTTTTATGAACAAGCCTCAGCCGTGCTGGCAGACTACCCAATCAAACCCGCTGATGTACTGGTATTGACTCTTTGGGGGGCGGTAGAAAAAGAATACCGCTTACAAGTGAACAATCAAGGCAAGGTCAATGTAGAGGGAATCGGATTAGTTTCTATTGCCTCGTTAACCATTTCTCAAGCCGAAGGATTCTTGCGAGGCAAGCTAAAACAAGTCTATTCAGGTATCGATAGGGGGCGCATCCAAGTTAACTTGCGCCCAGAAGCCCTAGGTGCGACCAAGGTATTCGTGTTGGGTGAGGTGCGCCGTCCCGGAGGGTATGATCTCCCTGCGAACTGCAATGTGTTTTTAGCCTTATTTCGGGCTCAGGGACCAACCGAACGTGGGTCCGTACGCAAAATTATCGTAACCCGTGGCACTGGTGATAAAGACACCATAGACTTGTATGATTATCTGTTCCGTGGAATCAAAAGTGGACAGGCGATCCTTAAGGATGGGGATGTAGTTTTCATCCCGCAGGCCGAAAAATTGGTGGAAATCGCAGGCGATATGGTTCGCCCTAGTATGTTTGAATTAAAGGATAAAGAGGGACTTCAGACTCTTTTACAGTTTGCAGGGGGGGCTCGTCCGACCGCCGCTCATACAGTCCGTCTTTGGC
>DATIQS010000454.1:0-5280 GCA_035470605.1 Fibrobacteraceae bacterium | reverse complement strand
AAAGACACGACTCCAACAGGGAGTATTGAGGAATGCTGTAGCCGCACGGCATTTGCCGCGCCATTGTCCACCACTAAAGTCCCTTTTGGAGTACTAACCAGTGAGAGCCAGCGTTGGCGGGAATTCAACTTGTGGGCAGAGCCAGCAAATAAGGTTCCAGGAGCATCATCCAGCAAAATTTGATGGGGCATGAACTTCATGCCGTTCGCCAAAAAGGCGTTACAACCGCTACGAGTGACCGCCCGGATAGCCTCCAACTTGGAGCGCATCCCCCCGGTGCTGATCGCGGAACCTGTCTCACCGGGTTCCCCTGCCATGGCCATGATATCCAGGGTAATTTCTGGGACAAAATGGAGAAGACGAGCGTCGGGATGGGTCTTGGGATTAGCATCGAACAAACCATCCTCATCCGTAAAAAGCAACAAAAGGTCTGCATCGAGAAAGAGGGCAACATCGGAGGATAATTTATCATTGTCCCCCACTTTAATTTCCGCTATGGCCACCGAGTCGTTTTCGTTAATGACAGGCACAACCCCCTTGGCGAGCAAGGTTTTCAACGTGTTCTGTAGATTTTTGTAACGCGAGCGGTCACGGAAATCTTCAGCCGTAAGCAAAATTTGGCTCGTAACCAAATTCTGGTGTTGAAAAGACTCGCGGTAGGCGTGCATCAGATCGATCTGGCCAACAGCGGCGCACGCTTGCTTTTCGGCAATATTGTCCGGTTTTGTCGTATAGCCCAGCACCGCCATACCTGTTCCCACGGCTCCAGAGGAGACTACCACGACTTCTTTTCCGGCTTCGCGAATTTTGGCTACGGACTTGGCAAAGTCTAGCATCCATTTGTTACGAACTCCGCCTCCTGAGGCATCCACCAGGATACGGGAACCTATTTTTATGACAATACGACGGGCTTCCCCGAAAATTTTTTGACGCAATTCGCTCATGGACGAAAGATAGCTACTGGTCTGAAACAAGGCCCTGAAGGAATCGAATCGCTTTGTGCGCATAATCTCCGAAAGGGCCCTTTGAATGATTAGCGAGATAGTATTTGAAGAGTCCTGTAGCTCCAGAAATATCCTGAGCCGCCATGGCTTGATCCGCAATTTGGATTAACCGTTTCTCTGCGCGATCCCCATTTCCCAACTGTAGTTCCGCCTGATGAATACACCAACCAGCCTCCCTGTAATCCTTAATGGAGAGAAATAATTTGGCGAGTTGTTCCAGAACAGGACTGCTCCAGGGAAGGAAATGCCGATTCTTGCCAAGGGCGCGGAATAATTCTGAAATTTTCGGAGCCTCTGGTCCACCCACCAGGCTCTGAATTTTGCTGCAGGCCAAATCCAAGGCATGCTTTTCATATCCCAGCCGCATAAGTAGCCGAATCTCCAGGATCTGTAAATGGAAATCCTGTGGAGCCTTTTTCTTCAGCACCAGCAAAGCCCTCAGGGCATCCAAAGGACGATCAGAAAATTCGTACTTAATCGTCAGGTATGAGGAATCTTGGACCACAGGGAGACTTGGTTACGACCATTGTTTTTGGAATGATACATGGCTTGGTCAGACATCTCAATCAGATCCTTTTTCACCGTGGCATCCGTGGGGAAACACGAAGCCCCGATGGACACAGTGACTTTTAAGGTCTGCCCATCCTCTTCAAGGCTTTGCGCCTCGATCGCCATGCGAATTTTATCGGCCATTTGTTGAATCTGGGTGGGTGGGACATTCAGAATCACCGTAAATTCCTCTCCGCCATAGCGAGCGACAAAATCCCCCGCCTGAAGGTTCTGACTCACCGTAGAGGCCACCAATTGTAAGACCTTGTCCCCAACAGGATGACCATAGGTGTCGTTAAATTGTTTGAAATGATCGATATCCATTAATAGCAGGCCAAAAGGCTTTTGAGCCTGACTGTGCTTTTGGATGACTTGCTCCAGGGTTTCCTGAAAATTCCGGTGATTCGGAATTTTTGTGAGACCATCCAAGGTGGCTTGTTTTTCCATTTTGGTGTACATTTGGGCACGAGTCAAAGCAGAAGAGGCATTCGCCATGATGGTTTGTAGGAGCACGATAGAGCGTTTTTGGAATGTGCCGGTATGGTTTGTCTCCAAACCAATGACCGCGACCACGTTACCATGGGAATCCAACAAAGGAGCCACCATTACCTCGGCAGGCGCAAAATCGTTCTTCTCATTTTTTTGAAAACGATAGCGGTTTTCGCGCAGCACTTCGGTTTCCAGATATTCGATCTTGTTGGTGAACGCCATCCCATATAGACAGTAGGGATCGTCCACATCAAACAGCAGTCCCTCCTCAAGATCTCCCGCAGAAGCACCAGAAATTTTAAGCACTCGGCCTTTGCCCTTTTCCGAATTGAAATCACAGAGGATAAGGCGTTCCGCATCAAAAACCTTAGGGAGATTATCAATCAAAGCCCCAATAACACCCCGGGTGTGATTTTCAGCAGCCAACAGTTTGGAAATTTCGTAAACCACCTCGTTTTGATGAGCAGTAGATTCCATAATCTTACGCATTCGGGCATTACTGATCAGCTTGGAGGCAACCACAGAGAAACGGTACAGCAAATCTTTGTCTGCATCGTCAAAGGCACGGATGCTTTGACTATCCACCACCAGAAGTCCCATCACTTTGTGCATTTCCTCATCCAGCACGCGCGACACCATCAAAGAATTCACCTCTTCGAGCTTGGAGTAATACTCCACGCGATCCGGGTAGGTTTTTACGCTTCCGGTCATAAATCCCATAGGTTCGGAAATTGCTTTACCAACCAGTCCAGAGCCAGGATAGATGAGCACGTCTTCCTTCATGAAATTGCTTTTGGTGAATTTGGCGTTGATCACAAAGGTGTGTCCTTCGTCCAAAGAAAGCAGGCCTAACGCGGAATTGGCCTTAAAATTTTTGCTCATGAAAAAGACGATAGATTCGAGTATTCCTCGCAAGTCGCTGTTTTGCTGGGCATTTTGCAACAAGGCCGTATCGATTTGAGGCACCTGAACCGCTCCTCCGGTCCCGCCACCAGGGGGGATTAGGGAAACGGGTGCGGATTCGGAATGATCTTTGGGAATCTCTTTATGTGTCGCAGAGAGTCCCTTGCCACGGAGAAAGGCTTGTGGCTTGCGAATAACCGCCACAAGGACAGCTAGCAAAGGAACAATCCAAACCGTGGTAACATAGCTCATCCAAAAGCTATCCCAATCAAAGAGAAGCGGATCCGCCTGATTGGGCAACGACATGGGCCAGGGTAAAAATGGAGATTGGATGTGGAGCCAAAGCAGGGTCTCTGGTAAGAGGGAAAACAGAGAAACAAACAAAGCTTGGTACCACATCGTCCCCGAAGCCACCCAAAGAACGGGGATGAGATAAAAAAGGACGTTCCCAGTTTGATGCAAAGTCCCGGTCAGGACACTCATGGGCAACGCAATTCCCGAAAAAACCAGCAATCCCCCCCAATAAACACGTCCATCCTTATCTCGTAAGAGAGTCAGGGAAAAAAGGCTCAACACGACGAATTCGACGGACACGCCTATAATGGGCAAAGGCAATCCCAAGTCTGGGAAGGATTGCGGATTCAACCACAAAGCGCCCCCCCCTGCGAGGCAGAGGGACCAGAGCAAGACGGAAATCATCAGCCTGATTCCAGACCTGGAACGAGACACAACCTTTTTTGGCATTCCCAAACCCTATGGCAGAATTCTGTGAAAAATCCATAATAACATATATTTTCCTACGAGTTTCCTGCAATTTGGGTCCAAATTGAAAAAGTCCCCGCTGTTTGCCGATACACTTCGTTTCTTGCCGTATAAATTCCTTTCTGATGATCGGATCCGTGCTTTTTTTATTCGCCGTTCCGGTTTGAAAGAGGAATCCTTTTCCTTTAGCGGAAATTTATGCAATCAAAAACGCCGCCTGGTGATCCTTCCCAGAAATCTTGGTTTGTTGTCCGTTTTCCTGCCTTTTTTGTTAGAACAGATCCGTGATTCAGATCACAATGATGTAATGCTCCTTTGTGAAAATCGATTTTTGCCTCTCTTCAAGGCTTTGGATCTGGAGCATCAATGCGTTCCCATCCCTGCGATGGGATTCCGCTATGGGGAACCACCCTTTCAAATGATTGAATCCCAATTACGGAGCCACCTGCCGGAAGTGACTCTGATGCTAGAGCCAAAGCCCTCACTGCTTCAACTCTATTTGGCGAAGGCCTGCGGAGCCTCCTATCGCGTTGGGATCAACTGTGAGGCCCATTACCCATTTCTGAATATCAGTTTGCGTCCAGGATCAGATGATTCCCCATACCTTTTTCGATCTCATTTGTGGCCAATGTTTGTGGCCCATGGTGAGGATTCGGTCCGTTTTCACCCCCTTACGCATGATTCTCGACAGCTGTCGTCGCGCCATGTCATCTTATTAAATCTGGAGCCCCCATTGCAGGGAGACCCCTGGAAACCGGAAGAGCTTTCCTCACTGGTCCAGAACCTCGATCCACGCTACCGCTTTCTGGCCCTGACTTCCGAGCCCTCCATGTTTGCGCCATATTCTGCGTTGTTGGAAAACCTTTCGATTCGCTTAGCTCCGACAACCGCCTCCTTTTCCGCGTTCCTAGAGTCGTTACGGCAATATCAAGGCCTGGTAACGTTGAATTCCGCCCATGCGCAGTTGGCCATGAATGTGTCGCGGATTCCCATGCTTTTGATTTCTTCCCCGAATCAGACCCGCTGGATTCCCACAGAGCAGCCGGACATTCATGTACTGCATCGGGGTTCGCCGTTACCCTCGGATCCATTTGCGCCTCTCTATGATCCGGTATAAAATGCGTGTTTGGGCCATTGTGCTCTTTGTCTTTGCTCTAACTCACGCTCAATCAGCGAGTCCTGATTTAGATGTTCATGCGGAGAGTTTGAGTGCGTCGAGGAATTCCTTATTCTCCGTATTATGGCGCAGTGCGTTGCTTCCTGGTTGGGGGCACTTCCTCGTCGGACAACCGGACCGCGGCACCATTTGGACGGGACTCGCTGCCTGTGCCATGGGGTATACGGCTTGGCGCGCCGTGGCTTACCAAGAAGCACAGAACAAGCTTGATGATTACAAATCCCATGAGGAGGAATCAGTCTATAGCGGTGAATCTGCAGCCGCTTGGGTCGTGCGGGCGAATTCCACAGTAAAAACGCGCAACGAGGAAGCAACACAACTAAATTTTGCGCTTGGGGCACTGGCGGTGGTCTGGCTTGCAAATCTGATCGATGCGGCCTGGGTGGCAACACATCC
>DATIQS010000453.1:0-2728 GCA_035470605.1 Fibrobacteraceae bacterium | reverse complement strand
GTGCACAATGACACGGGCACTGCGGTGATCAATTCGCTTTCTGCAGTACGAGCAGGCGCAGTCCAAGTGCAAGGCACCCTCAATGGCTACGGGGAACGCTGCGGCAATGCCAATCTGGTCAGCATCATCCCCAATCTGATTCTTAAAATGGGATGCGAGCTCCATTGCGCCCCCCAATTATCCGAACTACGAGCCCTAAGCCTCGGCATTGATGAGATTGTGAACCTGCCTAGCAACATCCGGGCGCCTTATGTGGGCGATGCGGCCTTTGCGCATAAAGGCGGGGCTCACATCGATGGTGTGATGAAGGTCCGCCACAGTTTTGAACATATCGATCCTTCACTAGTCGGAAATGGTCGCACCTACATCACCTCGGACCAGGCTGGCGGTTCCCTGATCGCGGACAAGCTGTCCATTCTCAAACCAGGGATTGACAAGCATGACCCCGTGGTTGCGGAAATTCTCACCACCGTCAAGGAAATGGAAAACCAGGGTTACCAGTTTGAAACGGCAGAAGGCTCTTTTCACATGCTAGCCAGCCGCAAACTCGGTCTCTACCGTACCCCTTTCACAGTTCTCGGCTACCGCGTCATCGAAGAGAAACACCGCGGCGAGTCTCCTGTTTCGGAGGCTACGGTCAAAATTCGCATGGATGATGAACTGACTCACCAAGTGGCGGATGGAGACGGTCCGGTCAATGCTCTGGATGCGGCGTTGCGCAAAGCATTAACCCCTTATTTCCCCTATATGGCTCAGGTGAGCTTGGATGACTTTAAGGTTCGCGTCTTGGGCTCCCGCGTAGGTTCGGATGCCCGTGTACGTGTCTGGGCGACCTTTGGTGACGACACTAGCCAATGGAACGTGGCTGGCGTTAACGAAAATATTATCGAGGCCTCGTGGCTCGCCCTGCTCGATGGTTTGAACTATAAAATCATGAAGGAGACTTGCAAATGACTCAAGTGGTATACATCGACGGAAAATTCTATGACAAGGATAATGCCAAGGTCTCAGTTTTTGACCATGGCTACTTGTATGGCGACGGCGTATTCGAGGGAATCCGCGCCTATAACGGCCGGGTATTCAAACTGGACGAACATGTGGGACGTCTGTTCGACTCCGCCAAGGTCATCGCCCTTAATCCGGGCGTCACTCAGGACGAAATGAAACAGATCATCCTGAACACCTGCGCAAAAAATCACATCCGGGATGGCTATATCCGCCCCATCATTTCACGCGGTATTGGTGATCTAGGGCTGAATCCCTATAATTGTACAAAGGCGACCGTGGTCTGCATCGCAGGATCTATCAGCCTCTATCCAGAAAAGGTTTACCAGGAAGGGATGAAGATCGTTACCGTGCCCACCCCACGGAACAACAACGAATCTCTCAATCCCCGCGTGAAATCGCTCAATTATCTGAATAACATCATGGCCAAGATGGAAGGAATTCACGCAGGAGCCCCCGAAGCGCTGATGCTGAACCCGTCTGGCATGGTAGCTGAATGCACGGGAGATAACATCTTTATCATCAAAAATGGCGTGGTCCATACCCCCAACGTGCAAAGCGGATCCTTAGACGGAATCACGCGTCGCACGGTAATCGATGTAGCTAAGACTCGTGGACTTGAGGTGATGGAAGGCCCCATGTCTAGGTTTGACATCTGGGTAGCGGACGAATTCTTCCTCACAGGCACTGCAGCCGAAGTGGTTCCCATCGTCGAATTGGACAAGCGTTCCATCGGTAATGGCCAGGTCGGTCCACTGACAAAGGCCCTTATTGCCGATTTTAAAGCCTTCGTATCTCAAAACGGCACCCCCATTCCCGCCGCAGACTAACATGAAAATTGCCCGCGTCACCCCGAACTCACCAGAAGTCCGACGTCTCTGTTCTCGTTCCGCTTCCCCTTCCCCAGAGGTAGCGGAGAAGGTCCATGCCATTCTTGAGGATGTTCGCCTCCACGGAATGGCAGCGGCCTTACGCTATGCGCAAAAATTTGATGGCCTGAAAGGGAAAAGCCTACGTATTTCCCCGGCAAGCATTTCCAAAGCCGCCAAGGACTGTTCCCCGGCGTTGCGGAAAGCTCTGCTCGGCGCCATCCGCAATGTGCGTGAATTCCATGAACTACAGAACGAGGACACCTGGAACTTTCAGGGACGCGACGGCGAATTTTTGGGCCAGCGCATTCGTCCCATGCATCGCGTGGGGCTCTATGTTCCTGGAGGGAAAGGAACTTATCCCTCCACACTGATCATGAATGCCGTACCCGCACTTGTCGCCGGTGTAGAAGACCTCGTGGTGGTCACCCCCGCTCATGGTGGACTGCACCCCAGCATTGCTTTTGTCTTGGAGCGTCTCGGAATTACCGAGGTGTATCACATCGGCGGAGCTCAGGCGATTGCTCTACTCGCCTATGGAGCAGGCAACATGCAGCGCGTGGACAAAATCGTGGGGCCCGGAAATGTGTTTGCGGCCTTAGCCAAACGCGAAGTTTTTGGCTCCGTGGACATCGACATGATCGCCGGTCCCTCAGAAATTCTAGTGCTCGCGGATGATGCGTCCGACCCCGACTGGGTTGCTGCGGATCTGCTTTCACAAGCGGAGCACGGTTCTGGTTACGAAGCCGCTATCTGTATCACACCAGACAAAGATATGGCGCAGATGGTTGCCGAATGTGTGCAACAACAGGTGGAACAATCCCCAAAGCGCGAACTTCTGGAACGCTGTCTCA
>DATIQS010000452.1:0-2958 GCA_035470605.1 Fibrobacteraceae bacterium | reverse complement strand
GGAACTTCTGGTCCGGAAAGGCTATCGGGTTCTCGGATTGATCCGGGAGTCCAGTATGGAGCACCTCCAAAATCTGGAATATCTCGGGATTCGCGACAAGATCGAACTGATCCATTACAATGTGGGCAATATTTTCAACATCATTTACCTCATGGAAAAATACAAGCCGGACGAGTTTTACAATCTTGTTGCGCAGAGTTCCGTTGGTGTGTCGTTCGCCCAACCACAAAAAACCATTGAGCTCAATGTCTCCAGCGTTCTGAATATCCTAGAATCGATTCGCTCTGTGAGTCCGACCACAAAGTTTTATCAGGCATCCTCCTCTGAAATGTTTGGCCTGGTTCGCAAAGAGAGCCTTCCGGTGACCGAGGATTTCCAATTTCATCCGGTAAGTCCCTATGGAATTTCAAAAGCGACCGGGCATTGGATTACAGTGAACTACCGCGAGGCCTACGGGCTCTATACCGTTTGTGGGATCCTCTTCAACCATGAATCGGCTCTGCGTGGCAAAAATTACGTCATCAAAAAGATTATTGAGACAGCCCTGAAAATCAAGCAAGGCAAAGCCTCCGAACTTCGTCTCGGAAATCTGGCCGTCTGGCGTGATTGGGGGTATGCTCCTAAATATGTGGAAGCAATGTGGCTTATGCTGCAACAGGAAACCCCTCGCGATATGCTTATTTGCTCTGGGGAAGCCCAAAAGTTGGAAACCTTTGCTCAGAAGGTTTTTGAAAAATTGGATCTTGATTATAAGCGACATTTGGTGATCGACGAAAAGCTCCTGCGTCCTGTCGATCTTGAAGTCATTTATGGTTCCAATGAAATCGCCAAAAAACATTTGGGTTGGGATTATGATATCAGCTCTGATGGCCTCATCCAGAAATTGATCGACGATGAGATCGCCTTTAGCGCATGGACCAAAAAGCAGCTTTCTGACCAACTTTAGCTCTCTCAATTTAGGGCCCCTCAAACTTAAATTCCGCAGTTGACAGGGCCGACTCGGCCATGATTTCTTGTGTCCCAACGCTCTCGGTCTCCACTCCCCCGGATGCCGTACCCACAGGGTATAGCACCCGGCTAACGAGCGAAGCCGTTGAGCTTTGCCATAGCATTCCGTAGGGCTACGTCAACGGATTGTACGTCGATCGGTCGGAGCGGAGATGTCTCCGTTTTGATATGCCAGTTCAGCCTTAGCGGCTCTATAGTTTTCGTGTACAACTGCGGTCGTTTGGTTAAAATCCTGCGGAAACTCCAAGAATTAGAGAATTTTCAGAGCCGCTGGAGTGAAAATTGACCGCCTTGGTAAAATCGAGATGAAGCCAGGCTGATAGAAGGTTTTCTTCCAGTCGCCTCCAATATTTCCGGATGTCAAAGGCAAAACCAAACCCAAAAGACATGCGGGTCTTGGATGGGAATGTGTGTTCAAACGTGTAAAACGCAGTCATGGCAAAAGGCTCCTGAAAAACCCATCCAAGTCCCATGTCCGTACCCAATCCTGGGCCATTCGTGGCAAACGCCTCTTGGCATTCGGAGGCGTCATCTATCACGATGGAGTCTTTGGTTTCGGATGATTCGTTTCCAATAATATCTTCTCGAATACTTTGGATATTGGTATTGTCGAGGCTGATCACAGGGCCAATGAAAAAATCAAGGGTGGACTTTGGTTGAACGTGGTAACGGGCATAACCATAATAGCGCGTATAGGTGAGAGAATACAAAGAGTCTACATCCCCTCCAAACATTCGCACCGCACCACCTGCGCTGATGTGCTCCGAATAGGAGTATTCTACACTCCCTCGCCACTGGAAACGCGATTGACATCCATTGCGAGAAAGTTCGCCGATCCCAATTCCACCTTGAAGGCCATGGGGCAAGTACTGAGACTGATGGGAGAGGGGAACAGAAGAAGAAACCTCCGCAGCAACAGACAATGCCATACAGGCAAGGATTCCTGCCCAAAAAAGAGACTTCGTGTTTCCCATGTCCAGAAAATGTAGTCAACAGGACGAGAGTCGGCGATCAAGTTGCTGGCGAAAATGAAAGAGGATCTTCGGGCCATGGGTGACGCGGATAGCGACCTCGAAGTTCCTTGCGGATCTGGGGATAAGTGTTTCGCCAGAATCCAGTGAGGTCCCAGGTCTTTTGCGCAGTGCGATAGTTGGGCGCGAGTAGATCGTAACGCACGGGCACGCGACCTTCGGCGATATGGTGCTCTCCCCGCATCCCCAAAAAATCCGACACCCGGGCGCTGATTTCCACCGGCTCCTCCTGATTCGAAGGATAATGGTAATGAGCAATACGGCCGCTAACCAAACGAACACTGTCGGGAAAGGTTTGGTGGAGCCAGGGGAGCATGGTGCGTCCAAAATACTCCTCCACACCTTTGCGGAAGCGAATGTCGTTTAGATCGCGTTGTAGAAAAACCCCGCTGGTGAATTCGTCCATCACCAAGGCCCAGTCGTCGGCATCCCAAGTCGGGCGTTGGTATTCGGGGAAATAACGGGACGCGAGACGCATTTTGGCGAGCAGAGTCTGCACGTCATCGGTCATCCACTGGTGGGATAAATCCTCTCGCGATAGACGCTCCGACCACGCGGCAGCGGTGAGATTTTCCAACTGGTGCCGCACATCGGCAGGAGCATCCTGGGGCGCGCAGTCTCGGCGGGAGATTTCCTGGCCACCCACGCTCTGGATGCAAAGACCGGTGAAGCGTTCCTGTCCGTTGCGCCAGAGTAGTTCCCAGCGTTCCTCGTTTTCTTGTCCCTGTTGTAGAACCTCGGGTGGGATTGGAATGAAAAGGCATCGTGAGATTTGCTGGATTCGCTGATTGCCGCTGCGCATCAGATGAAAAACGAGAATGGCGGCACTGTCGCCGGTGCGAGCCGGGTCGAGCAGGATGGTCAGATCTGCTGCGGTACGGTATGCCTTGCCGCTTTCCGCACGGGTGGCCAGGGCGGA
>DATIQS010000451.1:0-5427 GCA_035470605.1 Fibrobacteraceae bacterium | reverse complement strand
TTCCCGTTTGGCTCATTCCGGCTACGATTGCGCACTCCTGCGTACTCAGTGGAGTATATGTCTCCGTAACTAAGCAAAGCTTTCCTCAGCTGAGGATCTGTGCCAGTAACGGCTAAAGCCTAACTGGCATACCAGGACGGAGATATCATCAAAACAGACAAATCCGTCCTCAACCTCCTCCAAGTAGGTCTTCCTCATAGAGGACAGCAACTAAGTGGCACAGCCGCAAGTGGTTGCTCAGCCGGTCGTTTTGCCTGTTTTTTCTTGGATTGCATCAATCTCGCTCGAAACGGCCTCAAAGCTAATTTTTAGAGGTGCCCTAATTTTTAGAGGCGCTCGGGAAGCATGTAACGCGAACCCCATGCTGATTTTCAGGTTTCATCCACTCCAATGTGAATTCGTCGCAAATCGATCCACACCAGATTAAACCTAGATCCAGTTGTACACAAAGTATATATGCCAATTCCGCTTTAGCCGTTATTGGCACATATAACTGCGACCATTAGGTTCGCTGGGCGACCGGATTTTGGGTTACTAAGGGCATCCCTGTGCATTTTTTTCAACGCCATCGTCTATAACTATGCCGTCTATTTTTGCGGCAAAGGAGACGATTATGAGAATTCATTGGTGGAACGTTTGTTGTGTCCTTCCCTTCTGGTCGGCTTGCGGGGGTGGGCATGGAGAGACCTCTCTGGAAATGGAGGCTCAGATTCATCTAACAATAGCCCGAGCGACCAGCCAAGATCTGGATTCATTGGTGCTTTCTATTTCTGCAGAGGACATGGACACATTACGCAAATCCTGGACCAAGGAGACTTCGACTCTGGAAATAGGCAGTATTCTCCCAGGTTCTCAGCGGGCCTTAGTCGTCGAGGCATTCGCTGATGGTTTTGCGGTACAACGCGGAGAGACGGTGCTGGATCTCGTGGCCGGAGAAACCCGTTCTGTAACGCTCAATCTGACAGCTATTTACGGATACCTAACTCTCACAGTGCCGCTGGGATTAGCAAACCCGCTGGGTGTCACCGATGGGATTCTTGTCCTCAGTAGCGAGGAAGGGATCGATACGCTTAATCTCGAAGGGACTCTACCCAACCGCTATTTTCAATCCGGCGGTCTAGAACTCGGACAGACTTATACCATTTCCATCGTCCTTCTAGATTCCAATGGGACACAGCTCTATAGCGGTTTGGATACAGTCCTGGTAGAAGTCGACTCTCCAGAACTATCCGTCTCGCTGGGCTCTCTTGTTGCAGAACTGTCTGTAAATTTGAGTCTCGATACGACTCCGATTGTCAACGGATGGCTCGCCCTACCGGGATCGGAAAGCCGGACACCTGAATCCTGGCACGACCTGGTAATTGTCGAACTTCTCCCCAATCCGAAAACCAGCGGCGATGACTGGGAATACACGGAAATATTCAACGCGACCCTGGATACCCTATTGCTGGACAGTTGTGCTTTAGCCAAAACGATAGGAGCCATCTCAGCGTCCACATCCGTCACCCTAACGGGATGCTCTATTCCTCCAGGAAATTTCCGAGTAATCGGACGGGATAGCGTCCCTTTTGCCGACTGTAGTGCAGGAGAATTCACCTTGACCAATTCGGGACAGACGGTTGTGCTGCATTGTGGGGACCTGCGCATAGATTCGATTGTCTTTCATAGCGCCTCGGACAGCCTCAACCCGTTCCCTCTTTCTGTAGGGGCTAGCATTCAAATTCCGGTAGCGGATTATGCGCAACGGGACTCTGGAGCCGCCTGGTGCGCTGGCGTGGATAGCGTGGACATGGGAAACGAATTTTATGTGCTCGGCTCCCCTGGCGAAGATGCGGAATGTCCGTGAAGATCACGACGAACACGAATAGCGGCAAAGGCGATACTCTTGCGGCGGGCCTGTTCCTGCAGATCCACCGCCTCGTCGAATTCGTCCACGATTTCACGGCCCAACAAGCCCTCCAAGACATCTTCCAGACTTGCGATGCCCGCTAGACTGCCATATTCATCCACCACACCCACCATGTGAGCGCGCTGTTTGAGGAACTTACGCAACAAAGCATCCACGTTCATGGAATCGGGAACAAACTGCAACGGACGCATCAGGCGACGCAGAGGCAGAGATCCCTTATCTTCCACAAGGGCATTATACGCATCGCGTCGAAGCACCTGTCCCACCCAAGAATCTTTATTCTTTCCATATAAAGGAACACGACTGAAAGGCCAACTCCCTCGTTCCTGTAACGCCGCCTCAATGGTGACATCCGCTGCCAAGGAAAAAACCACTTGGCGTGGGGTCATCACGCTACGCACAGTCATCGATTTGAGGGCAAGAATGTTTTTGATGATCTGGGCCTGCTGATAGTCAATAATCCCTTCACGCACGCCAATGTCCGCAAGCCCTTTGATGTCATCCGGGGTGTGAGCCTGTACGTTGTCGCCAGTCATACGGCGCGTCACGCTGAGGCAGAGACGAATCAATCCTGTCCACCCCAATAATTTCGTCAGATAATAGAAAGGCACAGCGATGACAGGGGCCACATGACGCGCCTTGCGTACGCCAATGGTTTTCGGGGTGATTTCCCCAAACAGGAGAATCAGCACAGTCATGACCCAAGGAATGGACAGCCGGATATAAGGAGGCATCTGATCGGCAGAAAGGGTAGCCCAAAAGACACCAAAGGTATTGGCCAAGGTATTGAGGATGAGCACAGAAGCGATATAGCGCTCCATATTGTTTTTGACATCCAAGAGATAGCGTCCAAAGGCAGGCTTGCGCTGCGCCAGTTGCTCGGCCACGCTTTGCGGCACAGAATAAAAGGACGCCTCGGAAAGAGAACAAAACGCAGAGGATACGAGAGCAAATAGGATGGAGAGGACGATCGCCAACATGGAATCAATCCCACTCCGGCAAATCCGCCGTCCACAAGGCCCATACCCGCGGCTCTTCCAAATCCTGAAGCCAATTTAACCAGGAAAGGGCCCCTTTCGCAGGCGAAGCACCCCACTCCAACTGCCAGTCCATGGCCCGCGAAACATGTAACGTAGCGACATCCGCATCCTGCGGGATTCCCGCCAGATCAGCGGCCATGCGTACCGCGACATCCAAGCCTCCCAACGTATCCACGAGTCCAACAGTCAGAGCCTGTACCCCAGTGAACACGCGCCCCTCACCCAGGGAATCCACGCGCGATGGCGTCAAATGACGCGCTTGGGCTACCACGCCCACAAAGCGCTGATACACGTCGTCCATGGAAGCCTGCAGAACAAGGCGCTCCTCATCTGTAAAGCCCCGAGACATGCTTTCCGCATCAGCACTGATATGCGTCTTACGCGTGACTGGATTCAAACCGAATTTTCGATACAAACCGGAAAGATTCGCCTTTCCTCCGAAGACTCCAATACTGCCTACCAGACTTACGGGTTCCGCAACGATGCGCTGTGCGGCACAAGCGATGTAGTAGCCACCCGAAGCAGCCATTCCCCCCACGCTGGCGACCATGGGCAAACCATCTTGCGCCAAGGTATGTAAACGATGCCACAGGATGTCCGCAGCCTGAGCGCTTCCTCCTGGGGAGTTTATACGCAGAACCACAGCCGCAATGTCTGGAGTCTGTCGCAGATCATCCACCAGTTCGCTAAAAGCACGCGCCCCAACCAAGTCTCCACCTCGCAGATTGAATCCACCCGCACCGTCAACAATATCGCCTTCCAGAGTAACTACAGCAATCACAGGACGGTAACGCCAATCATCATGATAAGGTTCCAGCGCCTGCAAACGCCAATGAGCAATCTGCCGGGTACGCACATAAGCCTCCAATTGATCCTGATACAACACGGTATCCACCAGTCCAAGCGACTCCGCCGCATGTGCGGTCAAAGGAGCTAGACGCGCAATGGCATCCAAACTGTCTACAGAAAGATGCCGAGAGACCGCGATACTGTCGCGTACAGTATGCCACAGGCTCCCCAACAGCGAATCCATATCCGCCTGCGCCTCTGTAGACATGGTATCCTGAAGAAAGGGTTCCACGGCCGATTTGTAACGCCCATGGCGCAGAAGTTCTGCTTTGATTCCCAACCAGTCGAGCAAACCCTTGTAATGCATCACCTCTGCAGAAAGGCCACGCAAATGCACCCGCGAGGACGGCTGCAGTACCACACGATCCGCTGCACTGGCGGCCAAGAACAATCCGGGGCGCAAGGTGGTCATATAGGCGACGGTCCGTTTTCCATGAGCGCGCAATTGTTGAATGCCTCGACGCAACTCCAAATCCACCGCGGAACCCGCTTCCATCCCATCAAAATTCAGAACCACACCAGCGACGGATGGGTCTTGTGCTAGATGCCGGAACTGACGAGTCACCGTCGGCAGACTCAACGCATCTTCCCCCATTAGAAAAAAGCCTTCTCCACTTTCCGCAATACGAGTCGCTAAATCTAGCCGGCCCCAGCTCCGTACGGAAATTGGCGAAGGCCTACGGGCCAAATGCCCCTCCCAGCCAACACCCTGGAATTTATTCTTTCGACTTGAGGCGAAAATGCTTTGATGTTCACCCAGGGGGATTCCCATGGAGAGACGCCAAGGAATTGAATCCCCACCCCCACGCACGGGAATGCCGAAACCGAATTCATAACCCCTCCAATGCAAGTCCGCGCGGGCGGAAAGCACTGCATTCTTCCAATCGTCTCCCTTCACTCCTCCAGTAGAGGCAGAAAAAGCGACGGTGATGGCATCTACAGGACGAATAGCCAAGCCAAATTGGTGGCGACGGCTAAACTCATGCGTGGAAAGGAGGTCCAACCCCGTCCAACCTAGGGAGAGAATAGAGAATGGACGCAAAAGGACTCCTGGAGTGGCCGACCAGGCGTTCCCAGAAAACGTGGAGGAGCGCCACAAAGTTGTGCGCAATCCCAAAAACAAAAAATCACCTGGCATGGAGAACGCCGCATCCGTATGCCAGCGACTCTGGTCAATCCGACCGTCATCCCCCCGTCCCCATTGAAATCCAGCCCCGAGATGATCCGTATGCGCGCCGAGATCCAAACGAGTCGTTCCAGAAGAGTCTGGCATGAACGCCGCTAGCCAGCCAGGGCCGTCCACGGCACCCAGCAAAGCCGGATTCCCCGAAAGCCCGTGAGAGAACTCCACCGCAGGCTGGTCAGAAATCAATGGAGACCAAGCATTCGCTTGCGTCAACAGCACCCATCCAAATGGCACCAGCCAAAGGACGGTTTTATGAATCACCGAAAGGTCCAAAAGGCGTTTTTTTATTTGCATGGAATCCGTCGTCTGTTCAATCAATAGGATCAAGATAATAATCGGGGCGAATCCCCAAGGCTTCGGCATCTGCTTCCAGGTCTGGATTCAGAGAATTTCCTCCCAAAACCAGGGCGGTAGACAATCCGGCACCGACACCCCCCAGGATG
>DATIQS010000450.1:0-1646 GCA_035470605.1 Fibrobacteraceae bacterium | reverse complement strand
GGGTGCTGGCGGATCTTCCCAAACTCGTGTTGAAGAATATTTATCCCTCTCCAGAGCAGGGGCGTATTTTTGCCAGTCAGTTAGATGCAGATGGCCTTGCTGAGTTGCGCCAAAGGGTTCTCGCCCAGCCTGCGCAATGGGTAGGTCAGGAAGAATTCCAACACTCTTTAACACCGGCTTGGCGGGATCAGCGCCTTGTGATGCGGCATATGGTCTTGCGAACTTTTGCTTGTGGGAATCCCATTAACGGGTATCGGGTTATGCCCGGTGGATTGACTCGTTTTGGAGCCAGCGATGATGAGCTGGTGGTGAGTAATCAGGATGGTGGAATTTCCAAGGATACGTGGATTTTGAGCAGTGAACCGGAACGTGAGCGCCTGAATCGTGAGGCCGTTTTGTCGGTGGGGACAAGTTCATTGGCGAATGCTCCTCTACCTGCTGCGGCCGCAGAAAATCTTTTTTGGGCTGGGCGGTACCAGGAACGGGCACTGGTGCTGATTCGCAGGTTACGCGACCTGCTCGCTTTAGAACCCTTGGAGGACTCCATCCCTCTGGAGCTCTCCCAAGCTTTATCTTGTGCCAGTGGTGGCCTGTGGAAACAAGAAAAACAGCCGCGAGAACAATTGGCTTCTATCGTTTTTGACCCGCATCAACCCGGAAGTATTGCATTTGATCTGCATTGGCTGGTCTGGAATGGACGCTGCCTCCGCGGGGTCATCAGTGGGGAAATTTTAGGCGTCATTCAACGTCTTGGAGAGGTCGTTGAGCCCAACGGAGGACTGGAATTAGGGCGTCATTTAGATACGTTATCCATGCAACTGCGCGCCTTGTCTTCTCTTTACGCAGACTGGTCGATCGATGACCCTCGTCGGGTTTTTTCCTGTTTAGGACAGCGTAGCGAGTGGCTCCAATTGGCTCTTGGCTTTCTACAATCCATTCCCCCGCAAATCTCCAGTGATGCGCTACGTCTTATTTTAGATGTAGATCAGGGAGCTCCACCAGGATTGGTGCAAATCGGGGATGATGTGATCCGTCAGGCGGTAGAGGATGCGCGCCGTCCTCGTTCGTTGGCCAGCACTGTGGAAGCGATTCTCCAACTCTTAGAACGATTGCCACGGCAGCGCGCGCAGGTTCGAGGTCGCCCAGAAGCCATAGCCCTACGGATGCTTTCTAGTTTGGCTTTGGGAAATCTGGATGGAGTTTCAGAAATGTTGATGGAACTTCATTCTTCTTTGCATGAGACCTATTTTGTGGCACCCGTTGCCCCTAGTTGGCTCCAGAACTGATATGCGTACCTACCGAATTCGTCATAGTACCGGTTATTTCTATGACCATCCCGTAATGCGAAGCCGCAATCTTTGCTTGTTGCTTCCCAGGTATCTTTCGTACCAAACTGTACTTTATGAAAGCCTGGTTGTGAATCCTGAGCCAGAACCCGCTTTTGAACTAGACGACGGATTGGGAAATCGTCTCTATGATTTTACCGTGGTGAAGCCTCATATCAATTTCGAAGTGGTGCTCGATTTACGGGTGACAATTCAAGAACGTATCTGGAAAGAAGGGTGCGCCAAATTAGGGGACGCTCTGTACCTTCAATCTGATTATCACAATTCCTCCCATTTGGAGGCGTCGATTTTTACATTCCC
>DATIQS010000449.1:0-2788 GCA_035470605.1 Fibrobacteraceae bacterium | reverse complement strand
CCTCGGTGATTCGAATCGATTCCCCGGGAGGCAGGTCCGGTGATGTGGCCCAGAGTTCGTAGGGAAAACGGCAGGCGTTGTTACAATTTCCTTGGTTCGCGTCTCGGTAGGCCATGTAGTTAGAAATCATACAACGTCCTGAACTGGCCATACAGACGGCGCCATGAATAAAAACTTCCAGTTCAAGCTCAGGAAGCCGTTCCCGGATTTCGGCGATCTCGCGTAGTTTGAGTTCTCGTGCCAGGATAACCCGATTTAGTCCAAGCTCCTGCCAGAAGGTGCAGGTGATCCAATTGATGGCGTTGGCCTGCACGCTAAGATGAACGGGGACCTGTGGAAATTCTCGCCGCACCCAGGAGATCATGCCGGGGTCCGCCATGATCAGAGCATCAGGGCCGGTTTCTATCAACTCGGCTAAGGCGCGCTGGATGCTTGAAATTTTAGCGTTATGGGGGAAGAGGTTGGATGCGACATAAAAGCGCTTCCCGGATTGATGGGCTTCCCGGATTCCCTGGGCTAGATCTGCCACCGTGCGGAATCCGTTTTCTCGGCTCCGCAAGGAAAAAGCCGGCTGCCCAGCGTAGACTGCATCTGCCCCGTAGGCGAACGCGATGCGCATTCGTTCGAGATCGCCCGCTGGAGCCAGGAGCTCGGGGATCAAGGCCTATTCCCGTACCACCATGTCCGAAGGATATTTAAAGAACATGCTGGAGGCACCAGACAAGCCAGCGAAGAGCAAGGTATTGTCGTTGATCTGCACGGCATCGGTGAAGACTTGTAACGTGTCGTTAGTGAATTCATTCGTGATCGAGCCGTCGGTGGACAAGAAGGAGGCGGCCGCGACGCCGTTGTTTTCACCCAACACGAGTAGATAGGTTGTACCGGAATCCGTAACGGTGCGAATGTGATGCGGTGTAGTCATTGCCAATGCTGCCGAGGGGGTGACGGTACTGCCGGAGCGAATCAGAACGCGTACGGTATCGTCCACACTGGCTGCGACATAGGTGGCTCCATCGACGGTTTCGAAATCATAAGCAACTTCTTCTTTTGAGGAACCCGTTGTGATCTTTGTGTTTTCTTCCGTGATGTTTGAGGCGTTGACTAAAAGATACCAGATTTGGCTGGAATCGTTCGATGTGCGGTTGGCCAATCCGGCGCAGTCTCTGTCCGTGCCTGTTTGGACCACCTCCCCTGCCACCATGACGCTTTTGAGTATGCGGTTATATGGGCGGATCGAATCGGAGACATCCTTGGCCACGACAAATCCGGTATCAACAGTGCTACGGAGAGTCGTAACATAACAGTAAGAGGAATCGCTTAAGACCCCCATATAGGAGAAATAGGCGTTTTTCATCGACCAGAAATAAGCGCTTGTGCTGGAACTCAGCCACTCCAGTTGTACAGGCAAAGTCGTATCCTTTTTCAGAGAAAATGTGGATGCACCATAGCCAGTGAAATTTCCATCCAGAGATGTGTCAAGCCCCGTCAACGTGAGTGTTCCAGGATCGCCATAAGTGGCCTGTTGTGTTTGATGCTCTTGGTCCCACTCGGGGAACGTCACCTCTCGAACGGACTGGACCATGGTTCCCGTGGTGTCCATAACTCCAGATAGAGCACTGGAACCGAGTCTGCCGACAAAACCAATTTCGCCAGTTGAAGCCTTGTAGAACAACTCGTTTACCTGAATGGAGTCATTCTCGCTTCCGGCAAGGGTGCGAGGGAAGGCAGAGGAGGAAGAAGAGGCTGCTGTCGAAATGGAGGAAGAAATTCCTACGCTGGAAGATGACGTTTGTGCGGAAGAGGAGGCTTCTGCGGATTCCGCCTGCGAGGAACTGGATCGATCTCCATAATCGCAGAATCCGGCCCCGCCATTCAATTTTGCAATGCTATCCGCAACCCGACAATCGGAGTCGTAACAGTCATAATCGAAATCGCCATCATCGTCTTCGCCGTTCGTACAGGAAACGGAATCGTTCTCTGGGGATTTTGAGTCGGATGAGTCGGAATCCATGCAGGCGAAGAGAGCCAGCGGAAGAATAATGGAACCTGCTGCTAAAAATTTGCGGACCATGGAACCTCCTCAGATTCGGAAAACGTTCAAACTTTAGGGTCAGAATAACTTCTCACGAAGATAAAATAGCCAAAAAACCCAAGGAGCAAAATAGGAAAAGCGGGAAAGCGTATCCGACGCCACCTTTCGAAATTAGTTTTCGGAAAAGATGATGCCGATATGTGAATCCTTTATTGCTCTTGTTGTGGATGATGACCCCGCAGAATTGGAAATTTTGCGAAGGGCCATGACGGGGTGCTCTCCAGAGGTTGAGTTTCAAATTGTGACGGCGGGCACTTTGGCTGAAGCTTTTTCCGTCATGGATGCCCAGCCCGTTCACCTTGTGATTCTTGATCTTAATCTCCCCGACAGTCGTGGCTTTCCCACCTTTGAACGCTTTCAGGATCGGCATTTTGGCGTTCCTGTTGTGGTGGTCACGGCGCAGGAAGATGAACAACAAGCATTGCGGACTATTCGTCTTGGAGCCCAAGACTATATTGTCAAAGGCCTTTTCCGCCCGGAGTTAACCGCGCGTGCCATGCGTTTTGCCATTGAACGCCACCGGATCGTGGCTTCCCATCTAGGAAAAGCGATGCACGATGACCTAACCGGGGTTTACAACCGTCGTGGTTTTCTTGAGTTTGCTGGGAAGCAACTGAGTTTGGCTGTCCGCGATGAAAAAGATTTGGTCCTTCTCTACATGGATTTAGACAACATGAAAATGGTGAATGATTCCAT
>DATIQS010000448.1:0-2368 GCA_035470605.1 Fibrobacteraceae bacterium | reverse complement strand
TGGTATAGGAAGTGTTACTGACGTTGATGGTCGCCTTGTTGCCATTGAGTGTGGAAATGCTAGGCCTGGCCAGCACCTGAGCCGCGCTTGCGTCCTCAGAAGCGGCTAGATCCACAAGAACGTCACGAGGCCAAATTCCCACGGAAACTGCGCTAGATGCCCCTCCGATTTTCGTGGAAAGGGTATCTACCCCTAGTTTGAGAAATCCAGTCACTCCTGGAAGACCCGTTTCATTGGCACTTTCCGCATCAGTGCCGGATTGAAGGCCTAGAGCAAAATCCTTCCCACGGGTGTATTCGACAATCACGCATTCCAGAGCGATCTGTAAGGTCGGCACATCCACCAGGGACAAAAATTGCCGTGCATTGTCGATTTCTGACATGGCTCCTGCGAGCAGCAAGGCGTTTTGTTCTTTCACATCGGTAATTTGTAGACCACTCTCCAGCAGGGACTTGGGGATCAGCTTCAGTGCGATTTCCGATTTCATGTAGCGCAGGGGGAGCATCACATTGGTGGAAAGGGCGGAACGTGCCCCTTTTTCGCCCACCAGCAAGGTGCCTTCTGGGGTGAGCACGTAAGTGAATTTGCTGCCTTTGAGAATGGTACTGAACACCTCATCAAAGGTCGCGTTGGCGATGGTCGCGTTCACCGTTTCTTTCGAATCTCCGTAAAAGACGATGTTTAACTTCGCCTGCTCCGCAATGTTGCGTAGAACCTCCTGAAGATCCGCTCCATCCAAATTTACCGAGACCAGGCCGTCCTTCACCTCGATATCCATGGTTCCAGAAGATGAGTTGGATTTGCGGCGTGGACTATTATTTTCATCCTTACCAGAACCACCTCCAGAAACGATCAAAAATCCGTTTTTTTGCCGGATGCGATAACCATGGGCAGCCATCAGGGCTTTGAATCCATCCAAGGGGACGACATTCTTCCAGGAGCCAGTTACGGTTCCGGTCAAGTCGCTGCCCGCCAAAATTTTTAGTCCGGTTTTATCCGCAAACTCCTTGATGAACTCTTTTACATCGCGGTTTTGCACATCCAAATCGATGCGTTGCAGATTCATTTTCAGAATATTGATGGTCTTCTCCGAGGCTTTGCGGATGCGAAGGATGCGCCCTTCGCGGAATACCTCCAGCCCGTTTGCCGAACAGAGAGATTCCAAACCCTCCATTACCGGCACATCCTTGAGATGCACGGTGGCCTTGCCAGTCACGTCCCGATCTGCGATGATGCTAATTCCATAGGCAGCAGAGATGGTGCGGAAAACCTCAGAAAGGTCGGCATCGACAAAATCAATCGACATCAATGCGGTTTCTAATGAGTCTTCTGACAAAGGACCTTGGGCCGAATTGGAGGACAGTCCTTGTTCTGTAGCGAGTTTCCGTTGTACCACATCTTGAATAGAAGGGGGTTCTGGGACCATGGGGACAGTCCCTGGTGTCTGGTGCCCATCGCGAGCATTTCCCTGGGAGAGGAAAATTAACACGCCGACCATGGCAAGTTTTTTATTCATGGCAGGAAAATAGAATTTCCTTGACAGAATTCGTGTCTGGAAATTTCGACGAGGTTTCTGGGCGCGAGGTTTTTATCTTTGCCACATGATTTTCGCTAAATTTATTGCCTTTGACCTGGAGACCACCGGCCTGGAAGCCGCCAAGAACGAAATTATCGAATTCGGTGCGGTTAAATTCACGGTGGAAAACAAAAACGGAACCATAACGCCCAAAAAGATCGGGGAATTTCAATCCCTGGTTAAACCGAACATGTTGATTCCCGAACAGGCGACCCACATCAATGGGATCACTAATGCCATGGTAGAAAGCGCGCCGCCAGTGCAGGATGTGCTTCGTAAATTCACCGCCTTTTGTGGTCAGGATACCTACTGGGTGGCGCATAACGCGCCATTTGATTCCGAGTTCTTGCGTATTGCCTATCGTAAAAATCCACAGTTTTTGCCGACAAGCCCCATTTTTGATAGTCTGAAAATCGCGAAAACCTTGCTTTCTGTGCAGACATACAAACTTGGAGAGTTGGCTAAAATTTTGCGCGCCCAGGGGCAAATTGGTCTCAATCTGGAAAGCTCTGAATTGCATCGGGCTCTTTACGATTGCGAGGTGCTGGGGGAGGTCTTTGTCGCATTGTTGCGTAAACGTTTCAAGGAAAAGGATTTTGAAATGGGGGCCTTTCTACAGGCAGCCCTGAAAATCCAGCCTGACCCGATCTATTTGAATAAGAAATAGGCCTAATGGCAGCCGTTATACATAGGGTCGTCTCTAAAAATTCCCGTTTGGCCCATTCCGGCTACGATTGCGTTCCCTTGCGTACTCAGTGGAGTATATGTCTCCGTAACCAAGCAAAGCTTTCC
>DATIQS010000447.1:0-18513 GCA_035470605.1 Fibrobacteraceae bacterium | reverse complement strand
CACCCCTGCATCCCCACAAAAAAGCAAAAAAGGAGAACAAGCGAAATCAAAAATTGGTGATTCATCGTACCCTCATGAATTTGGAATTTCTGGCCGTTTTAAAAAAATATAGAACAAAGGGCTAAAGACACAAACGCTATTTTTTGGGAAAAACTGTCCTAACGGCCACATGTACACACAGAGAGCACCAGTAATAGAGAAGGCTGAACAGTCATATCAGGAGGAATAGAGTCGGCCACCCGAGACCTTGTACATGAGTATGTATCTCCGACCGTGTGCATTCCGTCAGTAGGACAAGCCTTACGGAACACTATGCAAAACGCAACAGCTTTTGGCTTTTCCCGTTAGCCTAGTGCGATGCTCTTGGAGGGTGCGGGGGAGTTAGAGGCCGAAAACTTTGTGGTACAAAAAATCGTGGGCGAGTCGACCCGATAAACTGCTGGGTCTAGGATTAAGGCTAAAGTTCAAGTAAAACCTGCCGATAACCTTTAATAGGTTTCTTTTGCTTTGGAGCTGCCGTGCGTATCGAGGGTCTCATCGCCGCCTATTCTGCCGAAACCATCCAGGGTTGCGGATCTAATGGGCGTACCAAAGGCCGTAGCGGAACGTCTGCAGGGAAATCGGACTCAGTCCAAATCTCGGAAGAGGCCAGAAAAAAACTGGATCGAATCCGTAAACGTTTGAACGATGGCTTTTACGACTCGGAATCCGTTGCAGAGGATATCAGCGATAAGCTCAGTGGTGTGCTGGATCAGCTTTCTTGAGCCACCTATTCCTCAATAGCGAGCTTTTGCGTGTACCAGGAGAGACGAATCCAGTCTTCACTTCGAGCCACATCTTCGATACGGACTTCATCCATTGAGCCATTCCACGCCTCCCCAGCATCGGCACCTCCAAGACGGAGCGGAGCCTCCGTAGCGAGACCAGGAACAAAGGATCCCATCCCCACCAGGGAACCATTGACCCACATGAATACAGAGTCCTCGTCTGCCCGATACTGGAGAGTCAAATAAGTCCATTCCCCGAAAGGAACGGAGTCAGCGGGGAAAACTGGTCGATACAAAGAGTCAAACTGATACGCCCCAAACCCACCACGCAGATAATCGTAATGCCACTGCCAACGCGTAGAATCTGGATTCCAAGTGTAACGCTTGGCAAATAAAATTTGATGATTGACATTCAACCCTTTCCAGTTGACCCAGAGACTTACGGTAAAATTCTGCGCGCAGGGATCCCATGTTCCCAATTCGACTCGATCACTGTCCCCATCAAAAGACAACCCCTGCCCCAGAAAGCCACTCCGTCCATAAGCGTCCTGGGCCATAATTCCAGAATGTCCACTTCCTGAAACATCCGCAATTGTATCCCCAGAATCTAGGCTATTTTCCGAAAAATGATAGACAGCAGTAAAACCATCCTCTGCAGCAAAGACCTGGGAACCGGATTGGAGGAGCAAAGCCGTGGAATCAACTGCAATCCATAAAGCCTGCGTCTCCTGACCTGCGAGTACCGTATCCAGACGAACCCATAGTAAAGCACTAGCGTTGGCACTATCCCAAGTATCAATCTGGAAGGAAAGAGGCGATCCAACCGAGTCAAAAATTTCAAGTCCGACACCCGTACTAGGCAAAAGAGAGAAATCAAAGTTGGAAGAATCCAGGTGCAATACCAGGGGGAATTTACCCAATCCTCCAGATGGAATGGCGTCAAACCAAGTAATTCGCAAAAGTTCAGTTTCTTCCGCCTGCAGTGCGATTCCAGAGAAATCCTTCCCCAAATAATAAGAAGGAGTTTGACTGGCTGGATAAACCACTGGCGTCAACAAGGAATCAAGACTCGGCTGCATATCTCGCAAGTCAACCGTGTCTCGGTTATCCAAGGTTTTGGCCAAACGGCAATATAAGTGACCATCATCCTCCAAACACACCGGGAATTGACCAGGAGGGACGTTAACCAATGTATACTGGGCAGAAGAATCCGTAGACAATTTCATGGCACGTACACTAGGAACGAAAGCCACCCCTGCAGAAGAGAGGTCCGTAAAACGACCTCGCAAAGTTTTGGGCTTGCCTACAGTAATTCGCAACGTATCTGCCGTAGAATCATCAGCAAAGCAGATATGATCGATTCCTGATAGGGAATCATCCCCAGCAACCAAGACCCAATTTCCCTTTGCCATATCCACAAAGTGAATCCGGCCTTGCTCATCCGTGCTATCCACCAGAGAAACCATTGAGATGAACCCAGCCGTAGCCGTTTGATAGCGTGTCGCAACGACACGAGCAGAAGCAATGGCATTTCCAGAAGAATCGGATAAGACAAGAGCCAAGGAATTACCAATATCTGTAACACCTCCCGCTTGTGGATTTCCACAGGATAGCAAAGAGCAAGCCACAAGCACAGCACCTATTGATAAAGGAAGGAAGCGTTTCATTTTTGTCCCTCCCCAATAGGGCGCGTCAATGGAAACACCTGCAGAATCATTTCATAGACCTTTTCGACAGAACTATCATCCGCAGCCCGCGCAATAATTTTCTGCCGAGCTTCCTCCAGCACTTGAACCGCATATTCATAAGAGGATTTACTCACGGCCAGCGTCGTCATTGCAGTAAAACGCAAAGAGGGAGGCAAGGCATCCAATGCCCCTACTCCATGCTGTAGGAACTCGCGACGTATCTGACGCAAAGCGACTGGAGGGACTCCATCCGCATTCAATAACGCATTGGTTTGCCGATAACGCCCATTCGGCTCCTGAATGAGAAGGCCCCATTCTAGAAGATCCTGTACAGCCTTGCGCGCATCTTCAGTGCTTAGTTGGGGCTCAAGCCAACGAGCTAAGCGTAAAAAATCGCCATCCCATGCTGGATGACAAGCGAGTTCGCGCAGAACAGCATAATACCAATGAGAAAAATAGCCTTGCTGAGGGGCTCCTAACGACTTGAATTCCACAGACTTGCGCAGTTCCTGAATCTGAACCCAGGCCGCCTCCCGTTCTTGTGGCTTCTTTGACTGATTATATTGAACGAGAGCCTTAAAATAGGCCGCCTGACGGGTGTCAAGCTCCATCGCCCGAACCAACTTTTCTAATGCAGCCACAGAAAGATTAAAACGCCCTCGAATTACGCTTAGACAAAACGAAGAAGAAGAAAACCCGGCCTTGCGTGCAAAGAAACGATGAGAAAAGGCGGCACGCATACGCTTCTGTTCCTGAAAGAAATCAGCCAGAAACTTACGATAGTCGTCGTAATGAAAAAGGAGCGGATAAAGGTGTGAAGTCACATTTCTAAAAATAGCAATTTTCCCCGCAAAAACAAAGTTCTGTTTACACGCCAATATTCTGCTTTCTGAAGAAAGGAGTGCTCAAAAGCGTCCAAAATATTGCAAAATTTTCAAAATAAAGCAAACACATCGAAACACGAAACACGATTTAAACAGCGATTTTCTTAGGGTATACCCTCCAGAATAGAATATTTTATTTACACACTTAAAACAATAAAAGGAGATGTTCTATGGGTGTGTTAGCGAAAAAAACCTGCATCGTAGGAGGCTTGGCACTTCTGTGGGGGAGTGTTTTTGCTGAAACCTGGGTCAGCAGGACCATCACCAATGAAACAGTCCTGGATTCATCGACCCACTTCGACATCCGGAAAAAAGCCTATCTGGATGACGGGACAACCAATACCGTGACAGCTCCGGGCGGCGACAGCATGGAAACTGGATTGAACTATCTGGAGTCCGTGTGGTCAACCTACATCGACGACATCGGCTTTGTTATACCAGAAGAGGACTCCACCACCAAGCACCGCATCCGCGTGTATCTTTATCCGGCCTCAATCATGAGCGGCTTGTATGGCGGAGCCGACGACTATGGGGCAGCGATGTGGATTGGCCCCGGCGCCCTGCTGGACCATTGGGGACTCGCCCATGAGTTCACCCACGGTCTTCAATCCCTTTCCGGGGGCATGCAGGGCACCGATTATGGAAGCTGGGTCTACGAGTCCCATGCCAACTGGATGGCGCACCAGGAGATTCCCAGCAACACCCATTGTTCGGAAATGCTGGTGGACTATCCTTACCTGTATTACGGTTCCACCCGCGACCGCTACTGCAACTGGCAATTCCTCGAATACTTGAAGGACCAGTACGGTTATGAAGCCGTCAATGAAATCTGGACCAATTCCTTGCGGGCAGGGGTATCGGGAGCCTCCACAGAGACGCCTATGACCGCATTGATGCGCAACAAAAGCTGGTCCGTTTCGGACTTGAACGACCAGTTCGGCCTCTGGGCGATGCACAATGTGACCTGGGACTACAACAATGGGGCTGTGTACCGTTCCTCTTACGGTTCCTATTCAGACCGGACCAGTGCCATCTACGGCCCCTATCGCGACCGGGTTACCATGCTCGATTCCCTGGATGCCAACAACCGTTATTTCTCGCCCCCCTACTGGGCTCCACAACCCTATGGCTACAACCTAGTCCGCATCTATCCAGACACAACCAGTTCCAATTCCACCATCACGGTGAAATTCCGCGGTGTGGTGCAGACCTCACCCTATAATTCAACTTTCGCCTCTACTGACTCGCTGGTCCCCAGTTCCATCGACAATCCCAACTCTGACTGGCGTTGGGGCCTGGTGGCCGTCGCTTCGGACAGTTCCGCGCGTTACAGCGCGTTACAAAGTGGCTCCGCCGCCGACATGACCTTCGATGTCAAGTCCACGGACCTATCCCTCTGGATGGTGGTAGTCGCCACGCCTTCGGTTTATACGCATATCTTCTGGGACCAGATGTATTACACCATCTACCGTTACCCCTGGATGGTGGAATTCACCGGAGCCCAACCAGAAGGCTATGAGGACGGGCACTGGGATGCGCCTTCAGGAACGAGTTGCAAGACCACGACATCCAATTGGCTCGGTTGCGTGGCCAGCACCGCCACCGTCGCATCCACCGTCTATGTCGGGCCAAATGCCAAAATTCTGGGCAATTCAACAGTTTCCGGTACGGCACGCATTGAAGACTACGCCATCGTGAAGAACGCCACAGTGAAAGACAGCGCGACCATCCGCGACCAGGCCTGGGTTTATGGGGGCACGGTGAGCGGCGGAGCCGTGGTGGAAGGCCATGCTTACATGACGGGAGGGACTGTTTCCGGCACGGCCCATGTGGGTGCCCTTTCTTATATGACGGGAGGAACCGTTTCCGGCACGGCCAGGCTCTATTCCGTGATGAACTCGGTTTCCAGTGTCACGATTTCGGGAACAGCCCAGATGCTGGGTGACATGGAGCTTTACACAGATATTTCCTCCGGTGTCTATTACGGCATGGTCGACGCAACCATGGCGACCTATCAGAGCCTTGGCGCCAGCCGGACGGACTCTGTGGCCGAGGTCACGGCGCCTCCTCCTTATTACTGGCCATCTAGCGCCACGTTGTCCTCTAGCACTGTAGAGGTTTCTTCGGCAGGGACTTCCTCCTCGGACGGTTCGTCCTCCGCTGTTTCATCCTCGTCATCCACGGTTAGCTCCAGCTCCAGCACGAATACCGGTTCTCAAGTACTGGAGGGGGAAAATTATTGCGAGGCCAATGGCACCATTGATTCCAACAATAGCGGATTCCAGGGATCTGGTTACTTAAACATTACAAACGAAGTTGGCACTTCTGCCATGTGGGCCGTCACCGCCAGTGCCGCCGGAACTTACACTATGGGCGTGTTGTACAGCAATGGAACCTCAGCGGATCGTCCTGTATCCGTTGCCGTAAACGGCACCATAGTGCTGGACAGCCTGTCCTTCCCGGCTTTGGAGAGCTGGACGACTTGGGACACGGTGACCACCAATCTAACCTTGATCGCTGGCCGCAATGAAATCACCCTCACATCCCTACTCAGCGCAGGCGGTCCAAACATTGACGAGATCCTCTTCTACACATCGGATGTCCTGTCCGCAGATTGCGACGCCACGACCCTGTCGGTAAATCAACCCAAGATCTCCGTGGTGTCTGCACAATGGCTGGTCGTCTCTGGAATAGGCGCTCCCCATCTCATCAGCCCCGTGAACGGTAGGGTGGAAATCCGCTCGTTGAACGGTTCTTTGGTGTGGGCCGGAGTCACGGTCATCGGCCAAGATATGGGCCTTGCCATCCAGGCACAAAAAGTCAACATGCAAAATGGAGTCTATGCGATACGCTGGATGAAATGAGAAAAAACTTCCGTAAGTGCGGGGCCACGCAATAGCCCGCGCAAACGGGAGGATGACTCCCGAACCCAGGCGGGGTCTCTGAATGCCAGAGACTCCGCCATTTTTTTGATCTCCGACTTCCCTGGAAATCCGCCCCAAGCGGGACCAATATATTCCGGCATAAAATTTTGTCTGAGAATTAGATTCGGCAACGCCAGAGAAGGAATCCGCAACCGAAGTTTGCCGACAAACCAGGTCAACGGATCAATGCGCGAAAATACGCTTGCCGGAATTCCCCTCAACGCAAGTTCCAAGGACACCGTACCTGGGGTGCATAAGGCTGCCCGTACAGCAGACCACAACATTTCCCCTTCGCTGGCAAGGCGGATTGGCGTAAAAGGATCAAGAATTCGCAGTTCAGAGGCCACAAAATCGTCTGCAGCGACCCATACAGCTTGCGACCCCGGTACGAGTTTTTCCAGCAAGGTTCCTATTTGCTGGTAGGCTCGCAAATTGCGTCGAGCCTGAGGCCAACGGCTCCCCGGCATTAAGGCCCACAGTTTTCCTGAGTTTTCCTGAAGACGCGTTTCCGCGAGCAATGGATGTTCCACACGAACAGCGTAAGCCTCCCAGCGCTCATAGGCGGCCTGTTCAAAATCAAAAAAAACAGATACCTCCCGTCCCTGAAACAATCGTCCCCGTTGGAGTTTCCACGCCCAAATCTGAGGGGGAGCCACCCAAAAAACAGGCTTTTTCAAACGATCAGCCTCCGCCATTAGAGATAAATTGAACCCAGGATAATCGATACACACCAACCCGCGGCACTGCGGTCGATGCAAGGCCGCGCGCAAACTCCGTAAGTGTCTGTACAGACGCGACAAACGTCTCAGTACGTCCCAAAAACCAGAGGCAGGAAGGTCCGTAAAGGGAATCAACGGAAGCAATCCGGCTGCCTTCATTGCCTCCCCACCAGAGCCTCTAGCCTCCAGCCCTGCCCGCAAAATTTCGGGAACAAGAATTGCACCCAAACGATCTCCAGAGGATTCTCCGGCCACAAGTAACAGGAAATCCCGACTGGAAATCACACCGTCTCCGCATAAAGCCCGAGACGCCTTAGCAACTTCTCCGGTGGAAGTTGCATCAGATGAGAAATCCGTACGTTAGCGGATGGGAGAAGATCTTCCGCCTGGGGATGAACCAGCACGGTAAGCCAACCTCGCTGGGCTGCAGTGACCAGATTATCTGGTTTATCATCGAGTAGAATCAAAGGAGTCCCAACCATCCCAACACGATCTTCGACCATAGCGTAACTCGCAGGATAAGGTTTTCCCTCCCACCCAAAATCCTCAATATCCAAAATGTCTCCGAAGCAATCCCGGATTCCCATGGCTGCAAGTCCTCGCTCCGGCCAGTCACGGCGAGCATTGGTGAACACCAAACGGGTCCCGGGCAAAGCCTGGAGCCAATCGCGTTTCCGTGGATTGAACTGCGGCGTACGCAGATTCTCCCCCTGATGGATAAAGTCGAAATACTCCACCGGAGAGATGTCATGGAGTGCACGTAACCCCCCTAGGGTGGTTCCATATTGTGCACAATATTTCTGGCGCCATTCATCCGCTTTGGCGGTAGACCAACCAAAATGAACTTCCAAAAAACGTGTAATGTTGCGATCCAAACGATGCAAGATATCCACTTCGTCAAAGCCGTAAAGCGTCAAATCATAATCAAAGAGCCAAGTCATTTGGGCATACTGCGTAATAGGCGCAAGGCAACCAACGCAAGGATCACCACCCCAACCGCGATTTCCTTCCAGGGCATGGATTTCGGCTTGTCTTTCGGAGAGTTGCCGAACTCTCGCTGGCTGGCATCCTGATAATCTTCATCAGAAAAGGGAGCCACATCCGGGTGAACCCCCAGCGCAGCATTTTTCCAACCCGTTTCCTCATCGGAACCGCAATAAGGACAGGAGATCGCACCCGGTTTGAGGGGATTTCCGCAATTGGGGCAAACCGAAAAATGGGACATGCCGGGAAAATAGTTAATGCTTATCGCATCATCCAGAGGACGCGGGCATGAGTGCGCAGCCCAGCAGGAATCGCCCCCTCCACACCTTGCAACATCTGCTGCAGGAAGGGCTGCGGCGGCAAACTTTCCCGCAACTTTTCAGGAGGTTCCTCCAAGCCACAACGAGTCGCCAACCAAACGATGGCGTTCCGCATCGACCCCAGGGTATCTACCAAGCCGGCTTGCAACGCCATCCGGCCAGTAAACACACGGCCATCGGCAATAGGTTTTAGAGTGTCTTCAGGAATTTTGCGCCACTGAGCGACCGCGCCCAAAAATTGCGCATACGTATCATCCACCACCTCTTGGAAATAACGAACGTCCCCTTCGCTGGGAGCCCGGAAAGGATTACCCGCATCTTTCAGAGACCCGCTGGTCACCGTCAGAGCCTCAACTCCTATTTTTTCCATCAATTTTTCGCCGTGCATAAACTGAGTGATTACACCAATACTACCGGTCAACGTCCCCGGATTGGCAAAAATCCGCTCAGCGGGAAGTGCCGCATAATAGCCACCGGACGCAGCGACATTGCCAAAGCTCGCCACCACAGGAAACGAGTCATTACGGAATGCCGCCAGCACCTCAAAAATTTCCTGCGCAGCAGCCACCGCTCCACCGGGCGACTCCACACGCAGCACGATTCCCTGCACACCTTTTTCGTCTTTCAAGGAACGCAACTGTTCCACAATGGGCCCGGCATCATAAAGTTCCCCCTCGATCTTCACTAATCCCAACGGAGACTCTTCAGAAAACTCCGCCGTCCCTAGAGAAGAAGTCACGGCAACGGCAACCACGGTCAAGCAGACCAAAGCCCAGAAAGCCATCAGAAACCAAAGAATCTTGCCTATTTTCGACATAGGGAACCAGCCTGTTTCACAACCCAACTCTCAAACGAGTCCCGGGCATCACTTTGCCATCGGAAAGGGAATTCCATTCCATAATCTGTTGAATGCTCACACCATACTTGCGGGCGATATCCCACAGAGTATCTCCTTTCTGGACCATGTGAAAGGCCCCAGTCTTGACCTGAGAAGACTGACGCACCCGAATGCGCTGCCCCGGTTTAACGACAGAATTATCCAAACCATTCCATTGCAGCAAATCATTTACGGTCACCTGAAAACGCTTCGAAATAGCAAATAAATTATCGCCTGAACGGACCTCATACCACCCAGATGGAAGATCATTTGAATTTCCCTGTACGAGCGCAGACCTCGACGGAGTAGAAGAGACCGGTGATGCGACAGCTACCGGCAATTTCAGGGTCTGCCCCAAAGCCAGACGTGAATTGTGCGCATCATTGAGATCCATTAAATCCGTCATGGATACACCCGTAGCCATGGCAATGCTATAATAGGAATCCCCAGATTTCACCACATAGGTTTTCCCACTATCCTTAATTTTGGACGTGACGGTCTTCTTAACCGGGGTGGATGCATTCTCGCGTGGAGGCCGAACCTGAAGCCATTGTCCAACAATAATTTGGGTTCCAGTCAGATTGTTCCAGGCAATCAAATCGTTCGCAGAGGTTCCATAGCGACGGGCGATACTCGCCAAGTTGTCTCCACGACGAACCTTATATTGGCTTGCGTTGGTAGAAGCCTTCCCAGATGGGGAGCCCTTTCCAGCAGGATCTTCCGCCTCAGGAGGGAGGCTACCGGAAGGCAAAGGGATCAACAAAGTTTTTCCCGCCCGGATCCTGTTACTTTTAAGCCCGTTCACATCGCGCAAAGCAGCAATACTCAGTCCATAGGCTCTAGCGATCGTTCCCAAATTTTCACCATAGCGGATGCGATGCCGATACCAACGGGCGAATTTGGATTTGTCCATTTTTGCGTATGCCTGGACGAACTTATCTCGAGAGCCTTGAGGAATACGAAGGAGATAAGCATGCTTGTTCGGTGGCGTACACCAACGGTTGAGCTCCTTATTCAATTCACGAATGGTTGAAGCATCTGTCCCTGAAGCTTTGGCTATGTTCTGAATGGGAACACAATCCGTCACGGTAACCGTATCAAACGGGACCAGAGCAACGGAAAGGGTTTCAGGAGTAAATCCATAAGCAGCAGGATTGTGCCCAATCACCATAGAGGCCAGAATTCGGGGCACATAATGCATGGTTTCCTTAGGCAATTTCAAATCCCAATAGGTCAGAGAATCTCCTTCACGCAACAGGCGGCGAATGCGTCCCTCACCGCAGTTATAAGCCGCCATCGCCAGAAGCCAATCACCAAATTCCTTATGAAGATCCTCCAAATAATCCAAAGCCGCGTCCGTGGCCATATCTGGATTACGACGCATATCCACCCAAAAATCCACCTGTAGTCCATAACGACGGCCGGTTGCCGCGATAAATTGCCAAAGCCCACTAGCCTTGGCCCTGGAGAAGGCATGGACCTTAAATCCGGATTCAACAAAAGCCAAATACAGCAAATCTTCGGGCATATTGCGTTCTCGGAGTTTCGCCCGGATCATGTCCTCGTAAATGGACATACGCGACAGGGAGCCTCCCGTAAAGTCAGAAACCATACGACTCATAAAATGGATTTCCCGCAAAACCCGTTCGTTGAATTCCACTGGAAGACTAAATTGGCTCCGGTCCGTGGAGTCCAAAGCGTGATGCAAAATCTGCAAATCCGAACTATCTAGAGGGCCTTCATCCAGAGCATCCACCAAAGCCGCATCGGAATCCGCATCCGCATCCGAGTCTTCGGGGGCCATGGAATCATCTTCCTCCTGAGCCAAGGCCGAATCCACCTGGGCCAAAGAAGACAAGTGAGGATATACGGTCTCCAAGGCGGCAGTGATACGCATCGTTTTTTCATGCACAAGAGAGGAGTCAAGCGTTCCAGCGGAATCTTCCGCCATTAGGGCAGATAGCGCCTGATCCAAGGAGGACTGAGCCCCAAGCCAATCCTCATTCGCCATTGCGTCCAACCCGACCTTGAAATACAGATCCGACGAAAGATTCGAGTCTATGGGAGAAAAAACGTTCTTTACCGAGGCAGACGTGTTTTCCGTAGCGACAAGATCATGTCTATTCGCACAACCAATCCAAAACAACATCAGAAAAAAGGCGGTCACAAAAAGACCCACCCGGCACTGAGAGCCAGTGCTGTTTTTACTGGTCGTAATCCAAGTCCTCGGCATAATCCGACCAGATTTGCTGGTCGCGTTTAAACGAAGGCCTGTCAAAATCGACTTCCTCATCCTCTTCTTCGGAGTCTTCAACGTCATCAAAGATCTCCTCGGCCTGGTCTTGACCAGATTCAGGAGGAAGATCATCAAATTCCTCGGATTTGGGGCGTCGGCCGAAGTACAGTTTCCGGTTCATAGGCAACCTCATTCCAGAGATTCAACGTACAAGGCGCATAATAACAATTAAAAAGAAAAAATCAATAGCATTTGCAGGAGAAATCAAGACTATTTAACAATCTGACGAGAGGAAGGAAGGGCCAAAAGGAAAATACTAGATTGGCGGACCATTTGTTTCACCAGACCCCGCAGGGAGTTTTCCCCAACCGTGTTGGGACGGGAGAGAAAACGTGCAACAGAATCTATTCCATTTCTATATAAAAAAAACAGCTCAATCCTTGGGACGCTGGCGAATTCCTAAGTCAACCTGGATTATCCCAACCTTTTTCCTCCTCTATCTGTTTTCCATGTATCTAATGGTTCGAGTCGCTCAGAATGAGAACTTTTTGACATTTCCCCTTTTTGGCATTCTACTCAAAGGAGCCGGTGTTAAAGGAATTTTAGCTCAACTTGAGGCAATGATTCTTACTTATTTCGTGGTGAGTGGTCTACCTCACGGATTCCGTTATGTTATCCTATTAAGTGCGATTACCACATTTAGCGCAGCCTTTGCCACCTTCCACGGCATGGGTTCCAATGCGGCCGCCGGAATTTTCACGGGCACCGGGACGTTTATCATCGTCAGCATCATCCAACTTTATTACACTCGATTGCAACGGGGGCTACAGACCCTACAACAACAGAATAAAACGCTCCAGGAAAATGAAGAGAAACTGCATCAATTGGCGTTCTTTGATTCGCTTACAAAACTTCCAAACCGCAAAATGATTCTGGAAGATCTGGAAAAACTAGCCCATCAGCAAAATGGGAAGGGCTTTGCTTTGATGTTTTTTGATCTGGACAACTTCAAAAAGATCAATGACAGTATGGGGCACCAAGCAGGAGACAATCTGTTACAGGCCCTTGCACGACGACTCACGGCGTTGGTGCACCCGAACGATCTGTTGGGGTGCTGGGGCGGAGATGAATTTGCCTTGCTCATCCGAAGGGACTTAGGGAAAAAGGAACTCCAAGCCTATGCGGAGCTTTTCCGCAAACGTATCGCGGAACCGCTTTCTGTCGAGTCGTCAGAAATCCAGCTTCAAGCGAGTTTCGGCATTGCATTATTTCCCCAAGATTCCTCATCCATTTCCGATTTGATCAAATATACGGACATTGCCATGTCCAAAGCGAAAACTCAGTATCGAAACGCCATCTTATTTTTTAATCCAGCCATGAGCGAAGAGGTGGTCAAAAAGATGGAATTGGAAAACAACCTCCATCGCGCCATCCAGCAAAACGAGCTTTCCCTCGTATTTCAACCTCAGCGTTCCACTGCGGGGTCGCAATTACGAGGATTTGAGGTCCTTGCCCGTTGGGAATCCAGTCGCTTTGGCAGCATCAGTCCTGTGCGATTTATCCCCTTCGCGGAAGAAAGCGGCCTCATTATCCCTTTGGGAGAATGGGTCCTGCGAACAGCATGTTACAAATTGCAGGAAATGCGAAAAGCAGGGTCCTCCTCTCTCTCACTCTCTGTAAACATTTCCGCCGTACAGATCATGGCTCCTTCGTTCCTCCCACTGGTGAAAGACCTGCTACGAGAGACCGAAATTCCTGGGAATTCCCTGGAACTTGAAATCACAGAAACCATGCTTATCACCTCCATGGACTACGTGATCAGCATTCTCCAGCAAATCAGAAAACTCGGGATCAAGGTCGCCTTAGATGACTTTGGAACAGGGTACTCCTCGCTGAGTTACCTGCAAAAGCTCCCCCTAGATATCCTAAAAATTGACAAGTCCTTTATCGACCGTATCGGTCAAAACTTCCCGCAGCAAATCGTTGGTTCGATCGTCTCTCTTGCTCATGATCTTGGACTTGAAGTAATCGCCGAAGGAGTGGAGACCGAATCCCAACGGAATTATCTGCTCCAATTTTCCTGTGATTTTATTCAGGGACTTCTAGCAGGTCCCCTCCTTTCCGAGGAGGACGTGGTTCACGCGACGGATGCCGAACAAACCGGCGAGGAACGACAGAAAAGAGCCTGAGTTCCCCATAACAAAAGGGACCGTCCACACAAGACAGTCCCCCGGTTTTCAAAAAAATTCAGTTAGGATAATCGCGCTTGCCGGAGTTGTCAAACTCAATGGCAATTGTACCCACAGGGCAAGCGTCGGCGGCTTCCTTGATGGCATCTTCCAACGAAAGGTCGGCATTTTTACGAACAGTCATCTTTTCAGGGACCTGAAACACAGCGTCGCAGGCGGCTTCGCAGGCACCGCACATGGTGCATTCATTTTGGGACTCGTCGAGCCAAACTTTAGTAATGGCCATGGTTTTCTCCTTGAATGGGTGAAGGGTTGATCCAATATAATAAGAAAATCCCGCCGTTTCCTAGATTGCAGTTTCTTGTGTTACAACGGCGAGGTTGAAGAGCTATTATTGCGCGATGATCGGTGTCTTCGATTCTGGATTTGGCGGCTTAACCGTGCTCCGCGAACTGGTGCGCGTATTGCCCTCCTATGACTTCCTATACCTGGGAGATAATGCCCGTGCACCCTATGGCTCCCGCTCTTTCGAGGCCATTCATCGATATACTTGGGAGGCTGTGAATTTTTTGTTTTCCAAAGGGTGTCCGTTGGTGATTCTGGCTTGTAACACCGCCTCGGCTCGTGCGTTACGCACCATTCAAAATCGAGAGTTGATCCATGAGGCACCAGATCGGAGAGTGCTTGGAGTGCTGCGGCCAGTGACTGAAATTGTGGGAAAAGAAACACGCTCTGGCCACATCGCGATTCTAGGAACTCAGGGCACGGTGCGTTCTTGTAGCTATCCACTAGAAATTGCGCATTTCTGGCCGAATCTGGTGGTTTCGCAACAGGCATGCCCTATGTGGGTCCCGTTGGTTGAAAACGGAGAACTTGACTCTGAAGGGGCGCGTTTCTTTGTACACCGAGATTTACGACAAGTCCTAGAACGGGATCCACTCATTGATCTGATGGTGATGGGATGCACCCACTATCCGCTTCTTATGGATTTGGCCCGGTCAGAGGCCCCAAAAACTATACATTTTTTGAACCAGGGGAAGGTCGTTGCTAACCGTACCGTAGATTACCTACAACGCCATCCAGAGATGGATGCCCGCATGAGCAAGAACAGCTCCGTACAATTCCTGACAACGGACACGGTGGAACATTTTGAAAATGGAGCGCGCCTCTTTTTTGGCTCGCCCGTACAGGCGACTCAGGTGAAAATTGGATAAAGGAAAAGCCCCTGGATTTCCCGGGGGCCCTTCCCTTTTGGACGAAGAAATCAGAGAAGATCGACGATCTTTCCTGCGATATCGTCCACAACCTCAGGTGCCAAATCATAAGTGTCGCTTTGCACCTGTTCCTTGACACTTTCCAAGTTGGCCTGCCGGGCTTCTTCCCAGGAACTCGTTTGATTTTGAAGCTCGTTCGATTTGCGAAGGCCTTCGCTAGAGAGGACCACCTCATCTTGCACGGTTGAGGTGTAGGTGGACGTAGCCGCAGACGTCCCGGCGCTCTTGCGGGCATCGGGGCTGCGGACGTATTCCGCCACTCTTGCCACAATTTGCGTCTGCATAGTTTTATCCTCGTTTTGGGAACCTAAACTGGGTTCCTATTTTCATTATCGGCAAGCTCCAGAATGACTTGAGAATTTCTGGATATTGTTTGGCAGGAATTGCACTATATACAAACCGACTGTTTTCTTGAGAGAATTCATGCTTTTCTCTCAAAAAAAGAGATGCCGTGCAAAATTAAAGGCCACCGGATTTCGCCAATTTTCGATGCCTCACAAGCCACAGGATCACTGCCGCAAGGATCATCCCCATGCACAGAAGCTGGCCACGAGACAACCCCAGGGCGTTCAAACCAATTTGAGCGTCGGGCTCTCGAAAAAACTCGATAAAAAAACGGAACGTCCCGTATCCCAATAGATAAAGTGCCATCATATGAGGCCGAAAGCCTGGCTTGCGGTATAGCCATTGAAGAATGGCAAACAAGATCAATCCCTCGAAGGTCATCTCGTACAACTGCGAGGGGTGGCGTAGGTGCTGCGTTTTATCCATTGGGAAAAGCATACCGATGGGAGCATCCGTCACCCGACCATAGAGTTCCCCATTAATGAAATTTCCCATGCGCCCCCATGTATAGCCCAAGGGGGTGGCCATGAAGGCTAAACTGTTCCACTCCCAATAGCTCCACTTGTTTTTCAGGATACAATAGGTTCCAAACAAAGTAGAACCAATCAAACCTCCATGGAAGGACATACCAGAAATTCCCGTGAAATGGAAAACGGGATCAAATGAAAACGGCAGGACTGCCTCCAACGGATGATGGATATAGTAGCCCAGGTTGTAGAAGAGGACATATCCCAATCGCGCCCCAACCAGAATGCCTGCGATGAGCCAGGAGGCAAATTTATCCAAATCTTCCTTGGTAATTTTCATGTGATCGCGTTGAATGGCTGCCCACATTACCTGGTAACAGGTGAAGAATGCGGCTAGGTACATCAACCCATACCACCGCACCGGGAAAGAACCAATATGCACAAGGGTTGGATCAAGGTGCTGTGGAATCAGATTCCAGCAGGAATAGCTCACGGCTTCGGTCATGCCGCCAAGATAGCATTCTTTCTTTGAGGGGGAAATCCTATCGATGGCAAGATTTGTTAAGAATCCAGGCTCCAGCGTAGAGGAGAGCCCACCCGCATTTCAACCGAAGTTCCATCGAAGGAAATTGTGAAACGAGTCTGGTAGACCAACACTTCAACGCCGACCTGAACCGCGTTTTGGAGTTCCTTGGCATATAGCGGATCAATTTCTGCCGCCGGGTGGAAATGTGAGACATCGTCCCGGTTTACGAGATAAAACATCGCGGCTCGTTCCCCAGCACGGACTCTCGCAGCTAATTCCCGAAGGTGTTTCGTTCCCCGCGCACTGACCGCATCAGGAAAACTTGCAACGCATGGCGACTCTGCCAACGTGACATTCTTGACCTCGATCCACACCGGCCCGGAGGGAAGAATAACGCGCAGATCGATACGGGACTCTGCAGAGCAAGGGACCTCCCGTTCCACCCGACATCCAGCAGGGAATCCGTGAATAAACCCCATCTGCAAGGCTTCTGCCACCTGAGCGTTCGGACGCTGGGTGTTCACACAGGCCCAGGCTCCCTCGGACAGACGGAGGAGTTCCAAAGTATAAGCCAGTTTGCGGGCCGGGTTGGAGTGATGGGTCAGATAAGCGATCGATCCAGGTAGAAGCAGCGATTTCATGCTGCCCGTGTTGGCACAATGAGCGACAACCGGCCCATCGGGCAAAGCCACGTCCGCAAAAAAACGTTTACGACGCCCCAGAAAAGGACCCGAAATCAACGAGTGCAACCACATCAAGGACAAATTAGATTTGCGTCATGGCGAAGAGTTTCAAAAACGGGAAAACCCACACAGCCATCCTCGAGGCGAAAACCTTGTTTGCCGATCAGTTGTGTCAAAACCTGAGTCGGGAACATGGTGTGGAGCTCGGCCGCTTTGAAGCGGAGGAAATTTTTGATTCCGCGTTCCACCTGGTGGCTCCGGTTTTGTACAATCAGGGACTCAGGGACGCCAAAATCTTTTTGCAGGATCGCTTCCTGAATTTGTCCGAGGATGTCACTCAACTGGAAATATCCGCAGAAACGCGGTAGAGGAGTATCAGTCGTATGCAGGAACCCGCCCATTCTACACCCTTATTGGCCCATGAAAACAAAGAATTCCTGAATTCTGCGCAGGGACGTCAAGTACGCATTCTGTCCGAATTCATCGCGCCGGACGTCAATTTCGAGAAGTCCGACATTCGCCATACCATGGTGTTTTTCGGATCCGCACGAATTCTTTCTCCAGAGACCTTACGCACACAACGGGCTGCACAGAAAGATCCAAAAAAGCTGAAACGTCTGGATAAACTAGAGCCCCTGGCCCGGTATTACGAGGATGCCCAGGAACTAGCAAGACGCCTCAGTACCTGGGGTAAGGCTCGCCCAGAACGTTATGCCATCTGCACGGGTGGAGGTCCAGGCATCATGGAAGCGGGCAACCGCGGAGCCTTCGATGCCCAAGGGAAAACCATTGGCCTCAACATCCAGCTTCCCTATGAGCAACACCCCAATCCTTATATCAGCCCAGAGCTAAATCTCCAATTTCGCTATTTTTTCATTCGGAAATTCTGGTTCCTGTTCAAGGCGCGCTGCCTAGTCGGCTTCCCAGGCGGATGGGGAACACTGGATGAACTGTTTGAAACGCTGACGTTGATTCAGACCCACAAGATTGAAAAAATTCCGGTGCTCATTTTTGGCTCCGAATATTGGAAACAGCTCCTCAATTGGGACTACCTGGTAGAAACCACCATGATTGATGCAGAAGACATGGAACTCTTCCATTTCAGCGACTCCGTGGATGAAGCCTTTCAATGGCTGGTGACAGAAATGGAAAGACTAGCCCCCACCGTGGAAGGCCGATCGGAGCCTCTGGGCCATTCCTTTGGGAATATTCAATAGGAGTCTGCTTGATCAGAACCATCCTTTCCGAAGCTCTCGACCGGCTCTCTCGCCGGTTGACTTTGCGCCCTCATTTTTCACAGCAGGAATACCAGTATTGGATTGACAGGAATCCGGCCTATCTCCCGAATGACGCTGTTGACCGCGTCCGCCTGTTACATCGTCTAAATATGGGCGGAACAAACGACGTTTTTTTGGCAAATAACTGGATTGAACGCCACGATGGCCGTGCTTTGAATACACCAAGGGAAATCGTGGTCAAAATCTGTAAATACTGGGCTCCACCAGGCCGCAGCCGCCATCATCGCCTAAATATGATTCTGGGTGCCTTTCAGGATGAAATTCGCATCAACAACTTGGTGCGTGCCACCAATGTGGAAGGTGTGGTGCAAAGTTTTGGAGGAGGGCAGGCT
>DATIQS010000446.1:0-7962 GCA_035470605.1 Fibrobacteraceae bacterium | reverse complement strand
CCAAATCTCTTCGAATCTCAACCCCTTGTGGAAACCTTGGATCAGGGCCTAGCAATTCTGGAGGACAAGGGCGAATTGGACATGACCCAATTTACGGAAATGCTCGATGAGGGCATACGCAATCTGGTTCTACTCCTGCGGGAAGAAAACTGGAGTCCAGAGGCCGCTCAAACGGAATTTCTACAGACATTTGCGCAAATTGCCATTTTCCGCATTCAACGCGCCAGACAATCCATGCAAATGCAACACCCAGGAACCGACGCAGGGCTAACGCAGCAAACGAGTCTCCGCTTAGAAGCCAATCGCCTAATTCGCCAACTGGAAATAGTCCGAGCGAAAGCCGGCGTGGAGGGCCAACTCTCCTCCGCCTCCCTTCTTTGGAACGGACTACTAGAGCAAATTCCTCAATTTTTGCAAAAAGCAATGGAAAAATTGGATTAAATTGGATTAAATCCTTGCCGATCATCTGAAAAAGCTCAAGGAAGACACTTTTTCCCAGGAATCCATGATGGCGATACAACACAGCCCCCGAAAAGCTCCAGCCCGCAATCTTGACCCCACCTGGCTCTACCTGAATTCCGCCTCTAAAGCTCCGTTGCTCACCCGCGAACAGGAAGCGGCGATTTCTCGAAGTATTGAGGAAATTCAGCGCAAAATTTGCCAGATCGTCTTTGAACTACCCATTGTGCTGGAAAGTTTGGTGGTACTAGGTGCAGAACAAAAAGGGCAAAATCTCAAAGTAGAAGAAATCGTACGGTTACCCGCCCAGGCCTGGGAAAGCCCCGCCAACTACAACCGTGAAGTCAAAAAAATTCAGGCGATTCTAACCCAGTTGGAACAAGACCAGATGGCCTGGAAAGCCTCTATCGTTGCCTTTACAGACGCATCCATGCGGGGCCAATCCGGTCCGGCATTGGAAAGATTAAAAGAAGAAATGGACCACGCAGGGATCAATGCTCGAGCCACAGCAATGGAACTTTCCATCACCCATCGCCAAACGGATCGTCTAATTGAGGTTTTCAAATCCAAAGCGATCGCCAATCCGGCGATGATGAAAGCCATTGCCAAACTGGGCAAATGGGAACTTATGCGCAATACCGCGAAGGAGCGCCTCATTCGCTGCAACCTGCGTCTGGTAATCAGTATTGCGAAAGGATATTCCTCCGGCGGCATGGAATTTATCGATCTGATCCAAGAAGGAAACGCCGGCCTGATCAAAGCGGTTGAGAATTTTGATTACACGAAGGGGTATAAATTCAGTACCTACGCCACCTGGTGGATCAAACAAGCGATCACTCGGGCCATCGGAAACAAAGGAAAAGTCATTCGCCTTCCCGCGAACATGCAAGATATTGTCCGCAAAATCGTCAAAGCACAACGCAGCTACGTACAAAAGAACGGATGCGAACCAACCCCAGAAGAACTCGCCCATGTCACCGCACTTTCGCTGAAAAAAGTCAATCTAGCCCTCGAAGCAGCCCAAGACCCTGTGTCTTTGGATACCTATATGGACGACGAGGACAAAAGTAAACTCTCAGATTTTATCGAAGATCCCAGTGCAGGACGCCCTAGCGACAGTACCAACCTCCAGACCCTGCGAAAAATGATCCAATCCGTTTTGGAAAGTCTGGACGACAAGGAACAAGAAATCGTCAACATGCGCTTTGGCCTAGACGATGGCCGAGTGCGCACATTGAAAGAAACCGGAGACTACTTCAGCATAAGCCGCGAACGGGTTCGCCAAATAGAATCCAAGGCATTAGCCAAGCTCAAACACCCAAGTCGCACCAGACAGCTCATGGACCTGGTAATGGATTGAGGAAATACGCGAATCTGCCGAAATAGATGTACATTAGCTGACACTGGGGCATTTCCCACAGAGGACTTTTGAATGGCTGAAGCGCGCAAAACGTTGCATGGAACCGAATACACGGATGAGGATATCATCCATTTCACAACAGGCCTGCCTGGCTTTGAAAATCTTCGGAGTTTCTTGCTCACCATGAACCCCGAACACGAACCCTTTGTCTGGCTTTCTTCGGTGGAGAACACACAAATTCGATTTCTCATGGTCAATCCCATGTTGTTCCGTCCAGATTACGCCCCCAAAATGAACAAGGAACAAATCGCCGATTTGCGCATTGCCGAAAAGGAAGACCTGCTGCTTTTCGTGATTGTCACCCTAAACCCGAACCATCGACTCTCCACAGTAAACATGGCCGGACCAGTGCTCATCAATATCAAGGAAAAACTAGGCAAACAGGTAATCCTAGACGACGGAAAATACTCTATCCGCGAAATGATGATGCCGGAGGGCGACTGAATGCTAGTGCTGACGCGCAAGCCCGGGGAATCTATCCGGTTAGGGGATAACATTCGACTCACCGTGGTGGAAATTGATGGTTCCAATATCAAAATCGGGATAGATGCACCCCGCACGGTATCCATCTACCGTGAAGAAGTCTATCAGCGCATCAAGGAAGAAAACCAGGCTGCGGTCACCCGTGATGTGGATATGGGTTCCCTGACACGCCTCTTCAAACCCAAACGATAAAAGCCATTGACCCGACAGGGGGCTACTGCTAATTGCCGAACGAACATGTCTTGCTGACCGTCAAATTCTTGAGGGCACCTCTAATGGCTATTCCGGCTACGATTGCACTCTCCTGCGTACTCAGTGGAGTATATGAGCTTTCCTCAGCTAAGGATATGTGCCAGTAACGGCTAAAGCCTAACTGGCATATCAGGACGGAGATATCATCAAAACAGACAAAACCGTTCTCAACCTACTCCAAGTAGGCCTTCCTCATAGAGGACAGCACCCCACTAAGCGGCACAGCCGCAAGTGGTTGCTCAGCCGGTCGTTTTGCCTGTTTTTTCTTGGATTGCATCAATCTCGCTCGAAATGGCCTTAAAGCTAATTTTTAGAGGTGCCCTTGATTCTTCTTATGTTGTCAGCGGATATATTTGACTACGACCGACACCTTGTGACATTCACCTAGATGTTGGCAAAAAACCTTACGGAAGGCTATGTACCGCTCAACGGCAGGATCTAGGATTATAGCGAACGGGACAGGCCATCACCTTGTACCGGTATTTGGGGCACCAGATGATGTGGTATTTGCCTCATCAACCTGTGCCGGTTTTCTCTAGTTCGAGCATAGCTACATGAGTGGGAGCCCCGCGCAAAGCATGGGGGTTAGGGCTACTAAAAATTCATTTTCTATGGAATCGGTTGTAGCACATCGCAATAGTTCGTCGCTTAAAATGGCGAATAACGACCATTTGATGAGCCCTTTCAAACTCCGCTTGCCTACGGGTCCATATCACTGTGTGGAATTCGCCACATCTCGTTTCTGCTCTTGCTTGCCGTCACTTGATCCCATAACCGCAAAGCAATTTTTAGAGGTGCCCTAGGTCTATCCCGAACATTTCCAGGGCCGCGTCTCCAACCTTTCGCGTGTCCATCCACGCGTATCCCCCAGCCGCCAGCGCCCCTAGAAACGGAATGGCCCGTGGGAGAATTTTCGCCGCAAAATGCCGGAATCCGCGTTGTCCAAGATAGGCGACTACGGCCCGCTGGCCTGATTTAACCAATGCCCCCCGCGTTACTTGCGCTGCTGCATGGCGAAACAGACACCATCCCATTTCTCGAGACCCGAGTGCTGCAGATTTTCCATGGCAGGCGGCGATATCCGCGACCAGTTGCGATTGAATGCGCCAAAGATTCATTAGATCGGGGATGGCGATCAGAAGTCCGACGGGTCCGCCGGGCAGGGAAAGCGCCCCACTATGCCTCGCGGCGTCCGCACAGGCTTTACGGATTAGTTCCCGTGAAGTCGCCCGTGGATTCAGGGAAACTTCCAGGGTGGAAGTCGGAACAGGGATTTCCACATTCACCCCATCGCGCCGGAATGCAGCACATCAATCATGGAGTAGCAGCGGGGAGGTACGTGCTTTTCCTGCATCCGACCGAGGAAGAGAACCGCGTCTACCGTGCCCTGGGCGTATACCTTGCGTCCGCAGACATTGTGTCGAAATTCGAAATGTACTGAACTATCCGCAGAATCCAGCGCATAGGTATGAAAGGCGTGTCCTCCCAAAAATTCCTGGGGAACCCCCATGCGCGTCAATTGTTCTGGCTCCTGCCGAACCTTTTCGATTTGTTCCTCCGCCAAAGGACCCGCGCCCATGCGATTCAACAGAGACACCACGGCCTTCGCTGTGCCTGATGTGTCTGCCTTTGTTTTTTGGTGACTTTCCACCACGGACAGGCGGTATCCTGAAAAGACCCCGGGGAATTGGGTCGCGGCGTATTCCATCATCGCTTGGAAGGCTACGATTTGTTTTGCCATGTTGGGGGCGATGACACAGGGGGCCTTTGTATGGTTAGCGGTGGATTGCAGAGCGGCTCGATCCCCCCCTGTCGTGCCCATTACAAAGGGAATCCCATGTTTTACATAGAACTCTGCATTGGCGTTCACCGCTGAAGGATGGGTGTAATCCACAGCGACAAGATCTGGATACGCGGAAAGGACCACTTCAATGGTGTTTTCGCGTTGGGAGGGGCGGAGTAGTTGAATTTTGTGACCAGGCATTTCCGCAAACGCATCTCGGATATCTTCCCCTGTCAGACTATAGGGCACCAATTCTAACCCTCGTTCCAGGGCTGTCTCTGCAACCATGCGTGCCATATTTCCAGGAAAACCATTGACCATCACTTTCATCGGAAACCTCTTAAATCAGGGGAAAAATCTATAAAGAAAGGGCGCCGCCCACCAGGACAGCGCCGTTGAAAAACCGTGGAGTTGAACTCAGTAAAGACTCCAGCAAAGCCGGATGTAGGGCCTCAGCGGGGTATCGAAATCCATCATGAACGTGTCATCCATGGCCTGATCCCCCGTCATTTCACTTGGATCAAAGTAGGTCCGCCAGTAAACATGAGCCATACGAATCCCCCCTTCGAGAATAACAGGCCCCCAGGCAAAACGGGCCCCAGCTCCGTATGCGTATCCCCAAAGCACGGCGTTGTCGAATTTGGAATCATCGAAAAAGGTTTTCCCCAGGCTACCACTTCCAAAGACCAGCAAGCGTCCCATCATCTGGTACTTGTAGCTTGTGAAGAAGGGGTATCCCGCTTCAGCCCCCAGCTGGACAATCAGATTCCTGGAAATCAATTCCCCTTTCAGATCATCCTCGGTTAATCCGTTCAGGGCTTCCAGGGTATCCGAGCCAACTACCGTGGATTCCAGCTCACCAAGCATCACCTTTTGCACATCCTCACTGGCCTGGATTGCGTATTTAAACTTCATCTGCTGATAGGCAGCCTGGGCTTGCAGCCCTATAAATTTGTTCAGCGGCATGTGCCCAGCCAAACCGAAAAGAGGGCCATTGTCCTCTACGGAGATGGAATATGGCTGTTGAAACACTGTATACTCGGACCCCGTCACATCGACTGGCCCCGAAAATTCATAAAAGACCCCCAAACCAGGGCGTTCTTCGTAAATCCCATTTTCTGAAGAAGGCGTTTGAGCCTGAACCAAGGACAGCAACAAAGGAACAAGGGAAAACGGAGAGAATCTCATCATCACCTCAAGCGGGGATACTTGTGCGAGATATTACCATTTTTTGAATTTCCTGGCTATAAGATTGGCTATTTTTCAACCATCCATTCTTCATTCCATGAGGTTGACATGACAAAGCTCACACGCATGGCCTCCCTGGCTTGCATTCTTGCTCTGACTTTCGTTGGTTGCTCTAGCAAACTCGATCCGAACGATCCGGCTTCCATCCGTAAATGGATGGATAAGAACAACATCAAACCCACTCCGGGGACTCTTAGCAATTACCTCTTCAAGGGGGATACGACCACCGCTGCACTGATGATCAAGGCCGGAATTGATGTCAATGGCACTGATGATCGCGGCAATTCTCCCCTGGCTTTGTGTGCGAACAAAAATAAGGCCGACATGGTGACCTTCCTGATGGAACATGGAGCCAGCAATGATTTTAAGAATAGTAAAGGTGTTTCCCCGCTGGTGGATGCCGCCTCTCTGGGCAATACGGAAACCGTTGTCGCCATGATCGCCCAACTCAAAAAGTCGGATCCAGACATGCTGAGTGGTGTCGAGGCAATGACCATGGCCGCACGTCAGGGCTTCGCGGAAATCGTCAAGGCCTTTGTGGAAGCCGGAACTCCGAAAGACGCAAAATCTCCTGAGGGCTGGAACGCCATGAGTTGGGCAGCCAAAAATGGGCATACTCCGGTCATTGAGTATCTGATCTCTGTTGGGGCCGATGTGAATGTGGGAGATAAGGATGGCTACACTGCATTGGATTGGGCGAAGAATGAGGGATATCCGGCCATCATCAAGGCGCTCAAAAAAGCGGGAGCGAAAGGAAAGCTCTGAGCCAGACTCAGGATAACGATTGGAAGACCATCCCCCAAAAGGATGGCCTTTTTTGTTTGTATTTGGAAACGTTAAAGTTATGGAACTCGCACGTAAGTCGAAAGTGGAAAATGGAGAGTTGCAACACGACAGGCACACCAAACAAAAAATGTTGGATGGTGGGTTCTAGAATTTCCCATCCACCCAACTACTCTGCCCGTTTTGGCTATGCCGAACTACGGGCAGATCTCCTCCCAATTTAGGAGTAAAACTCACTTCTAGCGAGACGATCGGCGTTTGCTTTCGTCGAGTGTCGAAAGACTCTGCGTTGGCTGCTTCATCGCAGACGGGCTCCTAAATGAGCGAGCCCACTTCCGCGACGTGATGCTCGACTAGTATATTTCGCCCATGCGCCTTTTGTTTTGCTTGCTGTTCTTGTATTGTGTGTCCTTGGCAGGGCCTCGGGTCGAAGGACAGGTGATTAAGGTGGTGGATGGAGATACGTTTCACATGCTCGTCAAAGGAACACGCTTTAAAGTGCGTCTACAGGGCGTAGATTCTCCAGAAAAGAATCAACCTTTTGGCTTGGAAGCCACCCGTGTCGCTGATAGCCTACTTAGTGGGAAATTCATCCGTGTAGACATTCAGGACACCGACCGCTATGGACGCCTCGTCGGTGTGGTGTGGCTTGGAAAAATACAGATTAGTCTCTGGCTCGTGGCGCATGGCTATGCCTGGTGGTATCAGCGGTACGCTCCGAAAGATCGAGCCTTGGCTTTAGCAGAGCAGCAGGCGCGCCAGAAACACATTGGGCTTTGGAACGATCCGAATGCCATTGCGCCTTGGGATTGGCGAAAAAAGGGAAAATCTGAAAATCATCGAATCCGTTGGACTCCTAATCGTCGTGTTCCTTGTCTTTTGTTGTGTGATTTGCGACACTTCGGTAAGTCCTCGCCCGAGTTGGCCTTTTTTGAGGCTTTTTCGCTATATTTCGGACATTCTTTCACCCTTTACGGCGGATTGGTACCCTATGGCAACAAAAAAAACATCCGGCAAAGCCAAAATCGACCAAGAAATGAATTTCTTGGATAACTCCGCAGAAGCTTTCAAAAAGGCTTTTACTGACCACATCCACCATACCCTGGCTCGCGATGGGAATACCGTTACTGATCACGAAAAATTTTTGGCGGTTGCCTATGCCGTTCGCGACCGTCTCATCGACCGTTGGATCAAGACGCAGCAAACCTACTATGTTAAGGATGTCAAACGCGTCTATTACCTTTCCCTGGAATACCTAATCGGCCGAACCTTGGGCAATTCCGTGCTCAATTTGGATGTTGAGGGAGCCGTTTCCGAGGCTCTGGATGAATTGGGAATGAATCTGGAAGACCTGCGCGAGCAGGAAGTGGATGCGGGTTTGGGCAATGGCGGTTTGGGCCGTCTCGCGGCCTGCTTCCTTGATTCGATGGCGACTCTGGAACTTGCGGCCACGGGTATGGGCATTCGGTACGAATACGGCATGTTCAACCAAAAAATTCGAAATGGCGCCCAGGAAGAGCATCCAGACAATTGG
>DATIQS010000445.1:0-9025 GCA_035470605.1 Fibrobacteraceae bacterium | reverse complement strand
TGGGTCACGCTGGAATATATTCTAATCCATGGAGTTACCTGTACTCCCCAAGCCGCCAAAGAACTTCTGCAACTGACGCAGCAGCGTCGTGTTAAAATCAACGCCATTGTCCTGAACAATCCGGAACGCCCTGGAGGATTGCAGCCTCCCACCCAAAAGGAAATCGACGACTTCCTCACACGGGTACGTGCCGGTCACGTCCACATTACCTTGCGTACTCCGCGGGGCCGGGATATCCTGGCAGCCTGCGGCCAGCTCGCCATTCAACAAAAGAGGGTAGCCTGATGCTTACACAAAACTTGTCCGAATTCTGGGAGAGTTTGTACTCCGAGGGTAAAGACTACTGGGATCTCAAGGGTCCCACGCCTGCATTACTGGAGTTTTTCAAGCACAAGCAATGTCCAGCCAAAGCGAAAAAAGGTTCCGTGCTAATCCCAGGTGCGGGTCGCGGTTACGATGCGACGGCTTGGGCCAATCGCGGACATGAAGTAGTCGCTGTCGATTTCTGCCCCACTGCGGTGGATGCACTGGATTCTCTGTCCCGCAAGACGAAACATCTGAAGGCGCTGGATCTCGATCTATTTGAGCTAAGTCCCAAGGATTCCAAAAAATGCGGCCAGCTTTTTGATATCGTCTATGACTATTGCTGTTTTACCGCCATTCATCCGGGACGTCGTGATGAATTGATCGAAGTATGGTATAAGATGTTGAAACCCGATGGTGTGGTCATCGCCTTCCTGTACCCACTAACCAATGGAAATACCATGCAAGGACCTCCGCATTGCACCACCGAGGGAGAACTAATGGCCCGTTTTGATAGCATCTTTGACGTGGTCGCTCGCATTAAGCCCACGGGTTCAGTAAAGGCGCGTGCAGGAAAGGAAGAGATTTGGATTCTCAAAAAAACGGAGGGATGATTTTTATGACCAACGATCTTTGCCCCTGCGGAAGCGGGAAGACCTATGCGGAATGCTGTGAGCCCATCATTAAGGGACAAGTCAAGGCGCCGACCCCCGAAGCGCTGATGCGTTCCCGCTACACAGCCTATGCCAAACACGAAATTCCCTGGCTCCGTGATTCCCTGGAGGAAAACCAACGCAAGGACTTCGATGAAAAAAATGTCGAGACCTGGTCACGCCAATCCGAATGGATGGGAATGGAAATTCGTCGCACAGAAAAAGGGGGCCCAGAGGATACTACCGGATTTGTAGAATTTGTCGCCAAATTCAAGCAAGAGGGCGTGGTCCGGGAACATCACGAACTCGGTGAATTCCACAAAGTGAACGAGCAATGGTTCTTCTACGATGGACGCGGCATTAAACCCGCCCCCTTCAAGCACGACAAACCCCAGGTGGGTCGCAACGACCCTTGCCCCTGTGGAAGTGGAAAGAAATTCAAAAAGTGCTGCGGAGCTTGATTCGATGATCACGGTATTCGTCGACGGACAGGAAGGCACCACGGGATTGCAGATTCACGAACGCCTCGCACGGCGCAACGACATAGAGATGTTGCAGATTGATCCAGCGCTACGCAAAGATGTCTCGGAGCGAGCGCGCCTTTTAAACGCAGCCGACATAGCGTTTCTCTGCCTTCCCGACGCAGCAGCCAAGGAGTCCGCCGCGCTGGTCACCAACCCTCACACGGTGGTGATTGATGCCAGTACCGCACACCGCGTGCATCCTGACTGGACATACGGTCTGCCAGAACTTTCCGCCGCACAGCGCTCCAAAATCGCTCACGCAAAAAAAATTGCGAATCCAGGTTGTTACGCGACTGGCTTCATTCTGGCCGCAGCGCCCCTGGTGCAAGCTGGGGTGCTTCCCTCTTCCGCACAATTGGTTTGCCATGCTGTGTCTGGCTATTCCGGCGCAGGCAAAAAACTCATCGCCCTTTACGAGGTCGAAGGTGCCCAGGTTTCTCACCCAGGAGAGTCACCAAAACTCTTCGCTCCACGCGCATACGCGCACGCCTTACGCCACAAGCACCTCCCAGAAATGCGCCAGGTATCCGGCCTTGATCGAGCCCCCATTTTCACCCCTATCGTGGGCCCTTACTACAAAGGCATGGCGGTCACCATCGCCCTCTTTCCAGAACAGTTGACCCGCTCACAGACACCCGCACAACTCGCGGATGTATTGACAAAGCATTATGCAGGCCAAACTTTTGTACGCGTTCATCCCTACGAAGAAACGCCGACTTTGGATGGTGGGTTTCTTGATCCCACAACCTGTAACGATTCTAATCGAGCAGAAGTACACATCTTCGGCCATGCAGAACAAATGGAAATCACCGTGGTGCTGGACAATCTGGGCAAAGGAGCCTCTGGTGCGGCGGTGCAGAACATGAACATCGCTTTAGGATTGGACGAATCTTTGGGGTTCTAACAGATCCCAAGGGGGCCTCTATGATTCAAAACAGATACAGATGGATTCTCGGGATTCTTCTCATTTCGACGATCGCATTCGCTGGCACCAAGGATGCGGGCGGCGAATTTCGTTTGCTCGGTTCCAACTGGGTCCAGGTGGCTCCAGGCATGGAGTTTTACACAAACGACAACAACATTTTGGCCAACCTCGCTGGCAATGTCAATGTGGCCCCCTATATTGATTTGCGCATGGATGCTGACCTATTCTTTCGCAGTGATGTAGATTTCACACTCTTTCCCTCCGCGGTGGTCTCCTTTGGCCATTACATAGAGGATGATCGCCACATCAATCCCTTTGCACGAGGCGGGGCCATCATCGTTTCTGCCAACGACGAAACCGATCTACATTTAGGAATTGCGGGAGGCGCAGAGATTCCCATCGGACCACGTCTACTGCTTACCCCTAGTCTTACCGCCATGATTCTGAACGCAAGCCAAGTCATGCTCAACCTCAACGGCGGATACTGGATTCAACCGGGAAAATTCCTGGTGGGCATGGATTTCGGATGGAACGGGGATGATTATTTCCGTCTTCAATGTGATCTGCTTTTCGCTTTTTAGACTCTGACCGCCCAGAGTATTCTAGTTTGGCGAGATGCAGTTGCACCGCCATTTTTCTAATGTCCGAAAATCAGCCTGGCTGGCGTTGGCGCTGGTCCTGGTCATCCTCGTCCACCATGGGGAGCAAGTTCTCAGACAACATCCGGTGCCCAAAGCGCCACCTGCCAAGGGAGGAACGAACCCGGTTACCCTGGTATTTGCCCGCGACTTGGTGAATGGACGGCCCTTCAGTATAGATTCAGAATTTGTGGCGGGACGCGATCGTGTGCACGCCTATGCAGAGATCCCGGGACGAGTCTCCCGAGAACTCGTCTGGTACCGAGGCGGTGATCCCGTCGCTCATATCCGTTGTGCTGTAGCTCCTGTCTGTCAAGGCTCTCTTCCCCCAGATTCGCTGTCTCCGGGCGATTGGAGTGTGGATTTAGTGGAGGGCCGCACGCTGCTTGCTTCGCGGCAGTTCCGCATGATTTCGGAGTAACGCTTGGCTCAACTGTCCCGGTTCGCGGCTTTGCTTGTTTTTTCCATGGGAACCGTCTGGTCTCAACAATGGCAAAGTCTTTCGGCAGACACTCTCCCCATCTGGTCTCCATTGCTGCAATCCTCAAACCCGGCAACAGATTCCCTACAGCCCCCCCCTTCCATGGATACATCCGGGCTGGAAGCTAGCGGTTACAAGAGCGTTCGAATCGTTGTGGGTGACGAGGGGAGTCAAGTGGAACAGAGTATGCGCATTGGTTTGCAGGGCGAAGCCGCTCCGGGCTGGTTCATCGATGCACGCCTCGTGGACGAGGGATTGGCAGCCGGCGAACTACGCGTCACCAGTCTGGAACAGGTGGACGAAATGTTCCTGCGGATCATGCATGGACCGGGGCGTCTTACCCTGGGGGACTTCCGTTATGAAGAAGACAGCATGGCGCTTTTCGGCATCAACCACCAGTCCATGGGCGCGGATTTAGAATGGCGCACACCCAGGGCGAACGGGCAGTGGGCACTAGGACAGGATCCAGTACAAAAGGTCACGGTGGTTTTTTCCGGCTGTGATGGACAACAAACGGGATACCTGGTCGCAGAGGACGGTGCAAGCGACGTGGCAGTGGTACCAGGATCGGAAAGCGTTTGGCTCAACGGGAAGAAATTGCAGGAGGGTGTGGATTACACCCTCGAAAGCACTGGTGGCGTCCTAAATTTTCAAGGATTGACCCTGCCGGGTTCCACGGACCAGATTCGCGTGGAATATGAACAATACACCGATGACGCCTCCAAAGCCTTTGTAGCCTCCTCTGGAAACCTGATCCTTGGCCCGGTGCGTTTGCGCCTGGCCGCTGCCGGCCTATGGACCGATCTGGACGAGTACCGCACCTTGCTTGCCGCGTTAGACTCTACCGAGAGCGACACCTCAGATACAGACAGTTCAGACACCACCAGCCTGGATACGCTAGGGCTGCCACAGGATATGCGCATCTCTGGCGTTCAAATCATCTGGGATGCAGGAAACGCGGGGGTTCTCCAAATGGAAGGGGCCATGAGTCGCTTCGATTCCAACAGCCTTCTCCGTTCCGTCCCCGCTTACTGGGGACACGCAGCTCGTGGAACCTGGAACAGCCCCGGCGGTTGGGAAACGTCGCGCCGCGGATGGCAATGGTTCCTGGAAGGCGCCTGGCAGGACTCGTTCTTCACCAATGACGGACAAACGGGAACCACCCAGGATTGGGATTCCTATACCTTGGAGGAAGATTGGGAATTGACGGGCGCGGATTCCGATCGCGTAGAACGTCGTTTCGGGCAAATTCACCTCGGTTACTCCCCCACCCTCCAATGGCGGCCTTGGTTTTCCTATGGACAACGGCGCATCGCGGATACCGCCAAGGCTCAGCGAGTGGCTGGAGGTCTTGACCATCGTAGCCGCGAAGTAAAAAGCAACATTTCCTTCGCCGACGTAATTTCCCATCAGGATGGAGAGCGCCAACGAGTTCAAGGCGACTGGGATGCGGCCTGGCAGAAAGGAATCATCCGTCCCTTCGGATCTGGATCCGCCTTCTGGCGCATGGACCGCGCAGAAGCGATGGAAGAGATCGATTTTCAACCAGGGGCAGGATTTCAATACGGCATTTCTCAGGACGGTTGGGCGGGAACCTTTGCCGTGGAATCGGAGCGCCTAATGAACCGCGATCTAGGCGACGATCACTACGAGGACTCCACGGGCTCTGCCCAGGTGAAACACCAGCTGGACGTTGGCAACGCGAAAACCCATGCCAGTTCCCTTCTGCAATGGAAACGCGCCTGGGGCGTGGTGGATACCAGTGCAGATACCAGCGGCAGCGTAGACTCCTGGATCGCTGAACAATCCGCTCGTTGGGATTTCGCAGCGCATCACGGAAGCCTCACCCACCACTTCGGCCTCACCCGCGAACATCCTCTCGTCGCCGCCTATAAACGCGTCGCAACAGGGACCGGAGATGTCTATTACGACTCCACCCTGCAACAATTCATCGAAGGTGTCGACTATGGCGACTATGTACGCGACGGGTACGAACGCGCGGATTCGCTCCCCGAGGTGGAAGAAGGCGAAATTTCACTAACCGTGGAGGAATGGGTATCGCCAGGAATCCTCCTGCAAATCAAACACGGGCTCTTACGCGACATCCGCCTGGGAATCCACGGAGAATGGACTCAATTAGATTCCAATGGAGCCGTGTATATCCCCCCTTTCCTGTGGGACCGCGTGGTAAGTTCTGTAGAAGGGCTCTCAAGCCTAGAAGGGCTATGGGAATGGAGTTCTCCTCTGGGCAACCTGGAACTTTCTGGAAAGGATGGCGGTGCTATCGAACGCCAACTCAGCAGCAGTGGCCAACTGGAACGACGCTGGTGGCAGACAGCAGAAGGAACGTGGCGCATCGCAGAGCACCTGCGCCTCATGCCAGAATACGAACGAAACGTTGTCCACATTGCAGAACCCAGCGTCATGCGTTGGTTAGTACAAGATGCCACCCTACGTCTCTCCCGCACACTCCCTTGGGACATCGAAACCACACCAGGAATGCGCTATCGCTGGAGTGAAGGCTCTTCCGAAGATCTCGGTTCCCTGCGAGCTCGCCTGTGGCAACCCTCACTAGGCCTATCCAAACGCATGGGAGAAGGGGGCGAAATGCGCCTCACGTATTCATACACCTGGATGAGCACAGAAAACGAAAGTTTACCCTATCGGGTCATGCAAGGATTTTCCGCGGGCTGGACGCATCGACTTCAGGGTTCGATCGACTGGATGATTGGAGAACGACTGCGATTGGAATTATCCTATCTGTTGCGTGTGGAAGAATCGCTGGATAGCCCTGTACAGAAATTCAGCGGTGAAGCCCGAGCCTTCTTCTGAGGCTCAGATTCCTAGGTTCCCTTCAACGCCGAATTGCACATAAAGTCCCATTCCCTTGGCAAGAAAAGGAACCAATTCCACACCATTGGAAGAGACATGATCTGCGTCCTGGATCACCTGAGAGCGCTCCCGCGCATTCCCGGAACCCAGCCATTGCAAGGCGTTTACATTCAAGGGTTCAAAAAGGTTATCCACCTCCACATAGAAGCGCACATTTTCTAACGGCTTCCAGGCGCTGGCCAAGTCGAGATTCACGCGGGCGTCCGTGCGATACAGACTCGTATAGGCGGCATAGCTGTGCACCTTACGCGTCCCGGTAACACCGTCATCCGCTAACTGAATGGTATAGGCATATAAAGGTCTGTGCCACGCCACACGGTGAGACAGGATGATCGAAATCAGCGAATCGTTGCGGGGATAAATACGCAGATGGGTTCCAATTTCTAGGCGGACATTCGCTGGCCAGGCAAGACTGGAGCCATCGGACATCTGATATTCTCCATAAACCGAAGAGGCGTTGGATTGCAAGGAGACATGATGCAATGTTCGCGCCTCTAAGGTGGCGGAAGCCCCACTCACCCAAGCATAATCTCCTTGTGCCAGTTCCTGATAATGCCAAAAAGCCTTGGGTTCCGGCAGCCGAGGATCCAGATAGTAGCGGCCAAAGCCGTGTACGCTCGCGTCAAGGCCATGCGCTTTGAGTCCAAGTCCCAATTTTGCAGAAGCGCCAGAAACCAAAAGGCCATCCAAATCCTCACCATCGTTGTCGATGACATACTGACTCCGCCAGGCCGAACCACCAAAGATACGCAGACCATCCACCCAACCCAATTGGTGTTCCCAATCAAGCGAAGCCAAGGGACGATGCGCCCCCGTAATCGTAGAAGCCGCCCCCACGCCGACCGCTGTACGGCTGGTCTTCGTTTTCCACGTCAGACGGCCCAAAGCTTCCAAATAGTTTCCGCCTAAAGTCAGCTTTTGTTCGCCGCCATAGTCATACCAGGACTGTTCCGCTTGGTGGCGTTCATATTCAGCAGCCCAAGAGGCATCTGCACCAAAAGGGCGTTGCCGGAGCAGATCGTCCAAACCAAACACATAACGCATGTCGGAGCGTTCCCCCCCATCAATGTAGTTGCGGAACGCATCATCACCACCACTGGAGGATTCACTACGAAAGGTTGCCGTATCGCGGAGGGTATCGGCCACCGTTTCCAGAACCCAACCGGCATGCCAACCCAATCCGCCGGCGCCCTCGTAATCGGCGATCACCGCGCTATAGGCCTGATCCCCTTTAATTAGGATCACAGAATTCAGGGAATCCAGGGTGGAGGAGGTGTCTTGGTCGATCTCATAATTATCCCGTGACATCAGAGTGGTGAGCCCCCATTTGGCACCGCTAGAGTCACTACCGGAAAACCGTGAATAAAGGTCCCAGGACCCAAGATCAATGGCATTATCAGAAGAAGCGATATCGCAATCACTCCCCTCGGAGCAGGAGGCATCTCGTTTCTTGTATTCGGTGAAAAATTTTTCGCCCATGTTTTTCAACATGGAAGGATCAAGCCAGCGAAAGCTCACCGTATAAGCGTCCCAAAAAAGCCAGGGCCCTGTGGAAGAAAATTCGCGAACTGTGGTACCCGCAGAGAAACGGAACTTGAAATCATCAGGGTTTCCAGGATCCGGGGTGAACAGGACTGCCGAAGCAAGGCCCAGTTCCGCAGGTCCGTCATCATAATGATCAAAAACACCCACATTCGCCAACACATGGGGATTCAGCACGGAGAGATTGCCGGGAAAACCCACATCGAGATGCCTCATATTGGGCATACGCACCCCCGACAGGTTGTATTCCACCTCTTCCGGTCGGGAACCATCATAGGAAAGCTGCGAACTAAAATCGCGCTGACCGGACATACCGGGCAACTGACTCAAATGCTCTGCAAGATCAAAACGGAGCCCGGCGGCGTCTTCCAAGTGGGCCACAGGGACTTCACGTTCACTACGCCACTGTGGGGCAACACTGGCGCGCACCGTAGTCTGCCCCAACTCGCGTACGCTGGAACGCAGGCTAAACACCACATCCATCAGATCGGCATAATCTTGTAACTCGACCCGTAAAGTATCGTAACCGGAACGCACCACCATCAGGGATACGTTATGCCGTTCCACCATCAGTTCAAAATGACCTCGACGATCCGCCTGCCCCATGGATTTTCCCGAGATATACTGGATTTCCGCATAGGGTACCGGACGATCCGTCCCCTCCTCCAACACCACGCCCAACAAGGGCTCTGCCGCGCAGGCGAAGGCAGTGCACAAAAAGACAATTCGCAGGAAAAGCATCGGCATGCAAACTAGAAAAAACGCTGGGAAGCTGGCCGACTTAAATGGCGAAGGGCCAAGGTCATCCAAAGAAAAAATCCCGAATTTGGTGCACATTTGGCGTTTCATTCGTCAAGAATGGGTCTGAAACGCTGCAGCCCAAATCCGGCCTGCCATTCCGCCTACTATTTCAAGTCGGGAACCAACCATCGCCCCTCCGATGGGTGAAACATTCAGCGATATGTCTGCAAGGACTGCGAGCCACGCTTTTCTGCGGCCACTGGCTAGGGTGAAGGGAGCAGCAAAGAGCCTCTCACGATCAAGTGACAGACGGCGTGTTGCTTGGT